>NZ_DDAH01000211.1:0-6031 GCF_002333245.1 Acinetobacter sp. UBA2063 | reverse complement strand
ACTCGAAGTCTAGTAAAATTTTGCTGTCCATATTGCTTGTAAAGCTTACAGAAAGCTGGAACTTACAGGTAATTTTTTAAAAAAGAGGAATAACACCGTGCTAGAAGCTTACCGCCAACACGTTGCAGAACGTGCCGCACTCGGAGTCCCACCGAAGCCACTTGATGATGCTCAAACTGCTGAACTTGTCGCATTATTAAAAAATCCACCAGCAGGTGAAGAAGCATTTTTAGTAGATTTGCTTGAAAATCGTGTTCCAGCAGGTGTTGACCAAGCTGCGTATGTTAAAGCTGCTTTCTTGGCTGCTCTAGCAAAAGGCGAAGCAACTTCTCCACTTGTAACTAAAGAGCGTGCAGTTTACTTACTAGGTACGATGCTTGGTGGTTATAACGTTGCTCCTTTAGTTGAGCTTCTTGACAATGCTGAGCTTGCTGAATTAGCTGCAGAAGCATTGAAGAAAACTCTTCTGGTATTTGATGCATTCCATGACGTAGCAGACAAAGCAAAAGCAGGCAATGCTGCGGCTAAAGCTGTTTTACAATCTTGGGCTGAAGCAGAATGGTTCACGAGCCGTGCTGACGTTCCAGAAGAAATCAAAATCACTGTGTTTAAAGTAACAGGTGAGACCAATACTGATGACTTGTCTCCAGCTCAAGACGCTTGGAGCCGTCCAGATATCCCATTACACGCAAATGCAATGTTGAAAAACGAGCGTGACGGTATCAACCCTGAAAAACCAGGTGAAGTTGGTCCATTAAGCCAAATCAAAGAATTGATCGCGAAAGGCAATCAAGTTGCTTACGTGGGTGACGTTGTTGGTACGGGTTCAAGCCGTAAATCTGCAACTAACTCTGTACTTTGGTTCTTCGGTAACGAACTTCCACACATTCCAAATAAAAAAGATGGTGGTGTGTGCTTAGGTTCTAAGATCGCTCCAATTTTCTTCAATACAATGGAAGATGCAGGTGCATTACCTGTTGAAATCGACGTTGCTAACATGAACATGGGCGACGAAGTTGTATTGAAAATTGATCATGCTGCTGCAAAAGTTACTGCATTCAAAGACGGTGCACAAATTGCAGAAGCTGAGCTTAAAACGCCTGTACTATTAGACGAAGTACGTGCTGGTGGTCGTATTAACTTGATCATTGGCCGTGGTTTAACTGCCAAAGCGCGTGAAGAATTAGGTCTTGAGCCTTCTACTTTATTCCGTACTCCAGTACAACCTGCTGACACTGGTAAAGGCTTTACACAAGCTCAGAAGATGGTAGGTCGCGCATGTGGTCTTCCTGAAGGTCAAGGTGTTCGTCCAGGTACTTACTGCGAACCTAAGATGACGACTGTTGGTTCTCAAGATACAACTGGTCCTATGACGCGTGACGAGTTAAAAGACTTGGCGTGCTTGGGCTTCTCAGCTGACTTGGTAATGCAGTCTTTCTGTCACACTGCTGCGTATCCAAAACCAGTTGACGTAACAACTCACCATACATTACCAGACTTCATCATGAACCGTGGCGGTGTATCTTTACGTCCAGGTGATGGTATTATCCACTCTTGGTTAAACCGTATGTTACTTCCAGATACAGTTGGTACTGGTGGTGACTCACATACTCGTTTCCCAATCGGTATTTCATTCCCAGCGGGTTCTGGTCTGGTTGCGTTCGCAGCTGCAACTGGTGTTATGCCACTTGACATGCCTGAGTCTGTACTTGTTAAGTTCAAAGGTAAAATGCAGCCTGGTATTACTTTACGTGACCTTGTACATGCGATTCCTTACTATGCGATCAAAGCTGGTGACTTAACTGTAGAGAAGAAAGGTAAGAAAAACATCTTCTCTGGTCGTATCTTGGAAATCGACTTATCAGAAATGGAAAATGACTTGACTGTTGAGCAAGCATTTGAACTTTCTGACGCATCTGCTGAGCGTTCTGCTGCTGGCTGTTCAATCACGCTTTCTGAAGAGAAAGTTGCTGAATACCTACGTTCTAACATCACTATGTTGAAGTGGATGATCGCAGAAGGTTATGGCGATGCTCGTACAATAGCGCGCCGTGCTGAAAACATGCAGAAGTGGTTAGATAACCCAAGCCTGTTAAAAGCTGATGCTGATGCAGAATACTTAAAAGTTTACGAAATCGATCTTGCTGACATCAAAGAACCAATTCTTTGCTGCCCGAACGATCCAGATGACGCTAAACTTCTTTCTGACGTTCAAGGCGACAAAATTGATGAAGTATTCATCGGTTCTTGTATGACAAACATCGGTCACTTCCGTGCTGCAGGTAAATTGCTTGAGCAAGTACCAGGTGGTTCTTTATCAACTCGTCTTTGGATTGCGCCACCAACGCGTATGGATGAGCATCAGTTGATGGAAGAAGGCTTCTATAACATCTATGGTAAATCAGGCGCACGTACTGAAATGCCAGGCTGTTCACTCTGTATGGGTAACCAAGCACGCGTAGCACCGAACACGACTTGTGTATCGACTTCTACGCGTAACTTCCCGAACCGTTTAGGTCAAGGTGCAAACGTTTACTTGGCTTCTGCTGAGCTTGCGTCTGTAGCTGCGGTTCTTGGTAAATTACCAAGCCCTGAAGAATATCAACAGTACGCGTCACAAATTGACAGCGCTGCTGCTGACATCTACAAATACTTGAACTTCGATAAGATGAGCGAATATACAAAAGAAGCTGATCAAGTTGATACCAAGAAAATTCAAGCTGCTCAATTGACTTGATTATTTGATAATTAAATCTAATTAGTTTATAAAAGCTCCACTTAGGTGGAGCTTTTTTATGTCTATTGATAAAAGAATACTAGATAATTTGGGGGTGACTTCAGTTACCAATTTTGTTGAGACACAGATACTTTGTGGTTGGCAAGGTTATGATGCTAAAAATGACAATGCATTTGATGGCATGATTATTATGAGGAGGGGGAGTAGTTCCGCAAAAGAGACAGGTGGAATTCTTTTTGTACAAATAAAATGTGGAACGACTGGTGGTTATAAAGTAGTTAGACAAAGAGACCCTGAAAATATAGGCATACAAGTTGGGGAGGTATATATTAGAAATCATCGGGAACGTTGGAACATAGTGCCAAGTCCATCCATCCTTATTTTTGTTGATGCTGATAACTATGATGTTCGTCAACCACATAAATATGAACCAATTATGTATTGGGTAGACTTAAAAAAGGATGAAAGTTATTGCGCAACCAATAAACAACTTATTTTAGTACCAAAAAAGAACAAGATTAGTTTAAAGACTAAGGGGGAGTTTCACGAGCTTTGTAGAGGATATTTAGGAAATGCTACTTTAGAAGATATTTTTATAAATAGTAGTGAAGGGTTGCCTGTACATTTAGGTTCAAAAATTAGTCTAAAGTCATCTGCATGGGATTTTTATAAAAATTGGAGAAATCAAGGTATTTATAATCATCAAAAACTAGGAAAAATCTACATTAATGGTATGGGGTGGAGGCATATTACAAGAGCTGGTAGAGGTAATCAGAGGATTGTAGCTTCTTGGTTGTTGTTACCTGTTGCGAGAAAAATTATTGAAATTACTCAGGACTTTAAAGTTTTGGATAGGATTGATATAAAGCAAAGAAGCGACTTAAATAGAGTGCTTATAAGAGATTATATAGCTCTTCGTGCTAAAGTTAGCTTCAATTATAGAGATTCAAGTATTGTGCAAGTTATTCTGAAAAGAGAAAGGCTTTATGATGTAAATAATGGGTTGGTGAATCAAAATTTATGGTTTTATTCTGTATTTGAGTTGAGAAGAGGAAGAGTGCAGTAAATTTCAAACGGAAACACTAAAGCGAACATAGTTTTTGAAAAGACTATACGCAATTATCGTCTTTATTCGATAAATTCTTTCTAATATTGAAATAAACTGCATTGTGATAATACTATTAGAGGTATTAATAATCAACACTATAAGTAATATATAATAATTTTTTATTACATATCATAGAATAATTATCTCTACCAACTTAACTTTAAATTTTTAAAATGTCTAAACAATCGCGTTTCTTATGTATTGGTGGATTTCTTAACGGTTCTGCTGTTAAAGCTCAAGGTGATAGTTTTATCTGTGTCGAAAATAACAAAAAAGTAGCCTATCACAAAAAGGAAATTTTCCATCCAAACTCATGGGATCAAGATTACTACGTCTGCGAAACGACAACAGACCAACAAGCACGGAATTGGGTCTATGATATCTAGCCCGATTAATTAAGCAGATATAATTTAGTACTTTTTAAAATAAACATATGAAAAAGCCCCATCATAAGGGGCTTTTTTAAAACTAAAACAATTCTACCAATAACCCAACACTTTCCACCAAAGTCCGCCAATCACCACAAAGATAGTGATATTAACAACACTCATGACAAAGTTCTCTTTCCACCATGCACTAAGAATGGTTTAGTAGGATACAAATCACTTATCAAATGCCTGAGCAACATGATACATTTTAGCTTGATTTATATAACGATAAATATGGTATGGCTCAATTTTCATGGCAACGCCTAAGACGGTTTGTTTATAACAATCTGCATGATGATGACTATAAAAGTAAGGTGAGTACCTGTGTCAACTACTTACTGATTTCCCTAATCATTGCCAATGTTGCAGCCGTGTTACTGGAGTCAGTGGATGACTTGTATAAGCTATATCAGCCTTATTTCAATATTTTTGAAAATCTCTCAATCCTTATTTTTAGCGGTGAATATTTATTAAGGCTATGGAGCATCATTGAAAAAAATCCACAGGAATCAGCATGGAAGCAGCGGTTTCGCTGGATGAAAAGTGGCGGGGCGATTATTGACCTCATGGCGATTTTACCTGCGTACTTAAATTTCTTTGTCCATATTGATTTGCGGTTCCTACGGGTTTTACGACTATTCCGATTACTCAAATTAACCCGTTATTTTGTGTCATTACAGATACTTTTACGTGTCATCCAGCGAGAAAAAGGTTCATTTCAGGCGGTTATTTTCATCTTGGTCATTATGATTGTGATGACGGCATCCGCAATTTACGTGGTGGAAAATAAAGCCCAGCCTGAAGCATTTAGCTCAATCCCAAAAGCAATGTGGTGGGCGGTTGTTACATTGACAACAGTGGGCTATGGTGATGTAACGCCTGTAACCAATTTAGGGCGTATCCTGGGTGCATTCATTACAATTCTGGGTGTCGGTATTGCAGCTTTGCCCGCAGGTATTTTAGCTTCAGGCCTTGCCAATGAATTAAACCAGCGTAATCAAAGCCTGGAACAGGAGTTTCGTGAAGCCTTGCAAGCCAAAGGGCTGGACTTGTTGCATGACCAAGTTGAAATTGAACGAATTCGTAAAAAAGTGGGTTTACCAAAAGAGCAGACCCATGAAATTATCATCCAACTGGTCAGGGAGAAGTTACTTGAGAGTCAGGAACAGGAGAAAAAGAAATATCATTACTGTCCGCATTGTGGTGAAAAATTATCCGAATAAACCGCAAGTTTAATGAAAAACAGCGTTAGAGATCAATTTTAAGAATCGAGTCGTGTTAAGAAAAAATGATAAAATCTAGAGGAGTTGATATGAGTCAAAAACTGATGTTGTGTTGTGCAGCATTCATTCTTATGTTGATTTTAATCATTTCAGGTATTCATCCATTTGACCGTGGTACATGGGTCATGGAAGTTGTTCCTGTTGTCATCGTTTTACCCATCTTATTTGCAACTTATTCAAGATTTCCATTAACTAATCTCTTGTATAGCCTAATTTTTTTGCATGCAATTGTATTAATCCTTGGTGGAGCATATACCTATGCACGTGTACCTTTAGGTTTTGAGATTGCTCAATGGTTGGGTTTAGATCGAAATCCTTATGACAAGATTGGACATTTTATGCAGGGCTTTGTCCCTGCGATTGCTGCACGGGAAATCCTGCTTAGAAAACAGATTTTGATCAAAGGAAAAATGCTCACTTTTATTGTGATCTGTATTGTATTGGCGATTAGTGCGAGCTATGAGCTGATTGAATG
>NZ_DDAH01000129.1:836-14543 GCF_002333245.1 Acinetobacter sp. UBA2063 | reverse complement strand
ATAAGAATCATTCACACAAACAATATTTCCCAGATAAATTAAATTTCTGGCGAAATTATTCTATCCATTTGTTTTATAAAAACAAAAATATAAAACTTTTTTTTATGAATAGTTTCAAGCTGGAAAAAATCACCATTATTTATTTCAAAAAAAATATGTTTTTCTCAGTAAAACCCCATTAAATGAGTCGGTTTTAAGCATAGTCATAAATAATACCCCTCATTTATATCTTAAATACAATTAACCACTAATCTATTATTCAGGCCTAATCCATATAAATACATCGATTTATTTTTAATCAATCAATCGCACCATAATGAACCAATTATCCCGTTATATGTCAGCCTTTAAACTGTTTTTTGAACTATTATTTAACGCGAGACCATGAGATATATAGGTTTTTGCTGAGCTAAGCCCTTAATTTTACAGGCATCAAAATATCACCAGAGTAAAAATTTACTTACAATTGTACTGGTGCTTCATTTTTTTTATGCACCTGAAACATGATTTGACATATTATACTCGACCGATGCTGTGAATTTACTCAATTTTTTCTTTGATACTGAATGACTAAGTTGACTGTAGAAATGTCATTTTTTATCCCTAAGTATAATTGACAAAATTTTAGTAGCCACTAATCTTATAGCAAATTTTGACACCGTCTGATTCGCACATGACAAGATTAGGATTTCGAGTCAGATAATCATTCACCAGGACAGGAGATCTATTGAATGTCTGCAGCAACTGGCAAAAAAGCCGTATTACAGCTTGATGGCAAAGAAATTGAATTACCAATTTACAGCGGCACATTGGGCCCAGATGTAATTGACGTTAAAGATGTATTGGCATCTGGTCATTTTACTTTCGATCCTGGTTTTATGGCGACAGCTGCTTGCGAATCTAAGATCACATTCATTGATGGTGACAAAGGTGTGTTATTGCACCGTGGTTATCCAATTGATCAATTAGCGACTCAAGCAGACTACCTCGAAACTTGCTATTTACTATTAAATGGCGAGCTTCCAAATGCTGAACAAAAGGCAGAATTTGACGCTAAAGTACGCAACCACACCATGGTTCACGATCAGGTAAGCCGTTTCTTCAATGGTTTCCGTCGTGACGCTCACCCAATGGCTATAATGGTTGGTGTTGTTGGTGCGTTGTCTGCGTTCTATCACAATGGCTTGGATATCGAAGATATCAACCACCGTGAAATCACTGCAATTCGTCTTATCGCGAAAATTCCTACGCTTGCAGCGTGGAGCTACAAATACACGATCGGACAGCCATTCATTTACCCACGTAACGACCTAAACTATGCAGAAAACTTCCTGCATATGATGTTTGCTACGCCTGCGGATCGTGACTATAAGGTTAATCCGATTTTGTCTAAAGCAATGGACCGTATCTTCACGCTTCATGCTGACCACGAACAAAATGCGTCTACATCTACTGTTCGTCTTGCTGGTTCTACTGGTGCAAACCCATATGCATGTATCTCTTCAGGTATTTCTGCACTTTGGGGACCATCACATGGTGGTGCAAACGAAGCTGTACTGAAAATGCTGGCTGAAATCGGTAGCGTTGAAAACGTTGCTGAATTTATGGAAAAAGTAAAACGCAAAGAAGCGAAGCTTATGGGCTTTGGTCACCGTGTTTACAAAAACTTTGACCCACGTGCCAAAGTGATGAAAGAAACCTGTGATGAAGTGCTTGGTGCATTGGGTATCAATGATCCACAACTTGCGCTTGCAATGGAACTTGAGCGCATTGCGCTTAGCGACCCATACTTCATTGAACGTAAACTTTATCCAAACGTAGATTTCTACTCAGGCATCATCTTAAAAGCGATTGGTATCCCTGTTGATATGTTTACAGTTATTTTTGCATTAGGTCGTACTGTTGGCTGGATCAGCCACTGGTTAGAAATGCACGCTTCCCCATATAAAATTGGCCGTCCTCGCCAGCTTTATACAGGTGAAAAACAACGTGACATCAAACGTTAATTTTTAAGAAATTAATGTGAAAAAGCTGCCAAATGGCAGCTTTTTTTATTGCTTTCTAAAGCTCATCCTCTTCCAGGGCACGCAACAAGTTTGTACTGATCCCATCGGCACGCAGCCAGGCCAGTTCATAGCTTGCCTTGGCTAAAGCCAACACACGTCGTTCAAACTCATCCCAGATCAGCTTTACCTGTGTGTGGGAAATTCCAAGTCCACTTTCCTGTGCCAAATGCTTATTTTTCTCACAGATTTTTAAAGCATGATACAGCTTACGTCCAGCACTTGCGCTTTCCAGAATACGAATGTGCTTAGCATGGATAAAGCCCTCGACATGCTGGAGACTGGCATTGGGCAACAATGGCACCAGAATCTGGTCCAGTTGTGCATCCAAACGCTTCCAGACCACCAACCGCTGTTCAGGCGTATAGGTGTTCCACTGGATCACCTCATGATTAAAACGGCGGCATCCACGACACACCAGATCACCAAATACCGTTGAACAACGCCCTGCGCATGGGGTCAGTGATGGGATTCGACAATCATTACTCAAAACTTATTCCTCTAAAACCATATTAATTTTATGGTTTTCTCGCTTATTTTCAAATTTCACGCTAAAATATGCGCCTTGTTTTTCCTATCTTAATACATTTGGAGTTATCCATGAACGCTACTGTAGAACAGCTTGCACCTGTAGAACAGCAAGCGACCAATAATTGGGTTGTTGCGGCACTATATCAATTTAAAGAAGTTGCGGATGCGGCCGATCTGCAAAAACGTCTTCTGGACTTAGTGAATGGCATCAATTTATGTGGAACTCTGATTGTCGCTTCTGAAGGAATTAATGGTACTGTTGCTGGCGACCGTGCAGCAATTGACACGGTTCACCAATTCCTATTGAACGAAGGCTTTAGCGCAATGGAATATAAGGAGTCTACCAGCTCTGAAAAACCATTCCGCAAGATGAAGATTAAGCTGAAGAATGAAATCGTTACCCTGGGTGTGGAGGTTAAGCCACGTGACCTGGTTGGTCATTATCTTGATCCAAAGGAATGGAACGAGCTGATTAGCCGCGATGACGTGATTCTGGTGGATACTCGCAACGACTACGAATATAAGGCAGGTACATTCAAGGGCGCAATTGATCCTAAAACAGAAACATTCCGTGAATTTCCTGAATATGTAAAACAAAACCTTGAACAGCACAAAGACAAGAAAATCGCCATGTTCTGTACAGGGGGTATCCGCTGTGAAAAATCCACTTCCCTGTTGTTACAGGAAGGCTTTAGTGAGGTTTACCACCTAAAGGGCGGTATCCTTAAATATCTGGAAGAAACACCTGCCGAGGAAAGCCTTTGGGAAGGTGAATGTTTTGTATTTGATGGCCGTACTGCCGTGACACACGGGGTTGAGGAAGGCGAGAACATCAAGTGTCATGCATGCGGCTGGCCTTTAACCAAAGAAGAAGCGGAATTGCCAAACTATGAGCATGGTGTTTCCTGTGTTTTCTGTATTGATAAAACCACAGAGAAACAGAAAGAGGGTTTCCGTATGCGTCAATCGCAAATTGCAGCAGCAAAACGTAAACGCCTATAAAAATTAAAAAAACTGAAAGCCATAGTTCTACTATGGCTTTTTTATGATAACAATAAAAATGATGTAACGATTAGACCATTGAGCTTCATGATTAACCATCCTATGCTAAAAACAATAATCAAATGAACTATATATGGGTATTATGGGACTTGAAGAATGGGTCTTGGCAGTCATGGAAAAGCTTGGATATTTAGGCATCGCTTTTTTGATGTTCCTAGATAACATTTTTCCTCCTATTCCCTCTGAAATTATTATGCCCTCTGCGGGTTATACCGCCTCCAAGGGGGATTTGAGCTTAATTGGCGTTATCATTGCTGGAAGCGCAGGTTCACTGATCGCGGCGATGATCCTTTATTGGATTGGTCGTAAAATTCCTGAACAGCGTTTATTCAGTTTTATAGAGCATTACGGCAAATTCCTTAGAATCAAGGTTACCGACCTTGAAAAGGCCTTGGGCTGGTTCAACCAGCATGGGCATAAAATCGTTTTCTTTGGCCGTATGATTCCAGCAGTACGCTCGCTGATTAGTATCCCCGCTGGAATGAGCAAGATGCCTTTTGGCAAGTTTATGGCTTACAGCGCATTCGGAACCATCATCTGGACAACATTCCTGGCATTTTTAGGCTATCACCTCAGTGAAGATCAGGCCCTAATGTCTTTAATTATGCAACGGGCTAGCTATATTATTTTGGCAATTGTCATACTTTACATCATTTGGAAAATGGCTAAAAAATTTGGGCAGAAAACATAAAAAAGACAAAGACTTATCCTTTATTATTCATCTAAGTTAAGGAAAAACCATGCAGCATGAGTTTTGGCATCAAAAATGGCAAAAAAATGAGATTGGCTTTCATCTCAACCAGCCTCACCCACTACTGGTTAAATATACGGGTTCCTTAAATCTCTCTCCAAATAGCCGTATTTTTATCCCACTCTGCGGTAAAAGTTTAGACATACATTGGCTTTTAGGTGAGGGCTATCATGTAGTGGCAATTGACCTGAGTCCAATTGCCATTCAGGACTTAATCTCAACACTTAGACTTTCCTTTACCGAAACTCGGACTGGAAATCTTAGTCATTTTCACCATCCACAAATTGACCTATTTGTCGGTGATTTTTTTGAATTGACGGTTGAACAGACAGGAAAGATTGATGCGATTTATGATCGGGCAACCTTGGTCGCCCTGCCAGAAGAAATGCGAAGCCAATATGTCCAGCATCTCATTCAGATTGGTGGTGAAGCATCGCAATTACTGATTAGCTTTGAGTATGATCAATCCATGATGGCTGGTCCGCCTTTTTCCATTTCCACCCAACAGCTTCAAGACTACTATTCCAGTGAATACAACATACAGCCACTCGATAGCCAAACTGAACTGCTCAAAGGAAAAGTGAATGCCCAGGAAAAAATTTGGCTGCTAAAGAAATAACCCTATCCCAAAATAAAAAACGTCCATAAGGACGTTTAAATACTTAACCTGGCGTATATATGAGCCGCTATCATTGCGGCCTCAAACCTATCCTCAAGCTGGTGTATGGTACATGAGATAAATCTCATTAAGATTATCTGGAATTTCCTCAGCCAGTTCATCCATCAACTGACCATTGCGACGGAAAGACTCCATTTGCGGATCTTCCTCATCAATGCCACTAAACACCATGATCGGCAAAGTCAAATCAACCAGTTGTTCTTCATATTCTGGCGTAAACCAGGCATCTTCGTTCAGGAACATGGCATCAACGAAACCGACGCTCCAGTCACCTAAACTTGAATCCACATCAGCCTCTTCAATTTCAAATGGAAACTCAATTCCATTTTCATTGGCCAAATCCTGACGGATGGATTCCAGCCAGGCTTTAATCTGTTCGATGATCTCACTCGGAACTTTCTTTTGATTGCTCTCGAACAGCTCATCCAGCCAACGATCAAACTTTGGGCCAACGGCAATAGCGCACAAAAAGCCATGAGTCGCCGCAAAATCTAAACCATATTCGTTTTGGTCACCGTCAAGATAATTACTTAAAAACTCTAAATCCAGGGTACTCATTTTTTATCCAGCTCTAAAGTTACATTTTCGACAGCATAACATTTTCAGACACAAAGTCTCAGCAATTTTGCCTAGTCTTCGTCATCGAGGTCATCATCGTCGAAATCGTAGTCAAAATCTTTTAATTCTCGTTCTAAACGACGCTGAGCCAACAGATCATCAATCAAACGGCGTTTTTCCAATGATTCCTTGGCACTGATTTTTCCTGATGATTCATCAAAACCAACATCATCGCCGTAGTTATCATCATCTAATTCAAAATCTGTAGAAGACACGAAGTACCTCTTATACGAAAAATATAAATGGGTCTAGCCGCTATTTATCTGTCTCAAACCACCTTGTCAAGTTTTATTTTATTTTTTTGCTATAAATCGGTGATTTGTACTTTTTTTCGGCGGTTTTTTTGTGTAATTATAATCTCAGGACAATACCAATCAAAAAAGTTCCGCAAAAAGGATGGACTGCTTGAAAAATTATGACACACCCCCATATTCAAGAAACACACGTGAAATCAATACTATTTTTTATTTAAAGCAAACGGATCAAATCCAAAACATTCCTCGTGAATTGTGCTATCATGCACGGTTTTTCACCGCCACAGATTCAACAAAAGAGTAAGCAAAGATGAGCGATATGCATTCCCCTACTTCGCAAGTAGCGGCTCTGATTAGCCGAGGCAAAGAACAAGGTTACTTAACTTACGCTGAGGTTAACGATCATCTACCAGACTCGATTACAGAAAGTGAGCAGATTGAAGATATTATTCAAATGCTCCAAGACGTCGGTATTCCAGTGCATGAACGCGCACCAGAAACTGATGACACTATGTTTGGTGAATCGACTGAAGCAGCGGATGAAGTTGCTGAAGAAGAAGCTGCTGCCGTATTAGCATCGGTTGAAAGTGAGCCAGGTCGTACTACAGATCCAGTACGTATGTACATGCGTGAAATGGGTACGGTTGAACTTCTAACCCGTGAAGGCGAGATTAGCATTGCGAAACGTATCGAAGAAGGTATTCGTGATGTTTTACATTCGATTGCTTACTGGCCAAATGCCGTCGAAGTGGTTTTACAAGAATATAATGACTTTCTAACTGGTGAGCGTCGTCTTGCCGATATTCTCTCAGGCTATTTAGATCCTGAAACCGATGAGGATATTCCTGAAGTTCTTGAAGAAGAAACGGAGCTTGAGGAAGATAAAAACGCGACTTCTGCCACCAAGGAAGTCAAGCTTGATGATGATGACGAAGAGGAAGAGTCTGAGGGCGATGATGATTCTGAAGGTGATTCAGGTCCAGACCCTGAGGTTGCAAAAATTCGTTTCTCTGAATTAGAAACTGCCTGGAAACAAACCAAATCCATCATTGAAAAACATGGTCGCAATAGTGATGAGGCAAAAGCTGCACTAGAGTCTTTGGCTGCCGTGTTCATGATGTTCAAATTTACACCTCGCCTGTTTGACATCATTTCAGAAATGATTCGTGGTACTCATGAGCAAATCCGTGCCAATGAACGTGAAATCATGCGTTATGCGGTGCGTCGTGGCCGCATGGACCGTAACCAGTTCCGTATGACGTTCCCAGAACAGGAATCAAACCCAGCCTGGCTGGATGAGCAGATTGCCAAGGCACCTGCTGAAATCAAGGGCCATCTGGAAAAAGTACGCCCAGATGTGTTGGCATTCCAGCAAAAGATTGCTGATATTGAAAAAGAACTGGATTTAAACGTTAAGGATATCAAGGATATTTCCAAGCGTATGGCGGTTGGTGAAGCGAAAGCCCGCCGTGCCAAAAAAGAGATGGTTGAGGCCAACCTACGTTTGGTGATCTCGATTGCGAAGAAATATACCAACCGCGGCTTGCAGTTCCTTGACCTGATTCAGGAAGGCAACATCGGTTTGATGAAAGCGGTGGACAAGTTTGAATACCGTCGTGGTTACAAGTTCTCGACCTATGCCACTTGGTGGATCCGTCAAGCGATTACCCGTTCGATTGCGGATCAGGCGCGTACCATTCGTATTCCAGTACACATGATTGAAACCATCAACAAGATCAATCGTGTTTCCCGCCAGTTGCTTCAGGAAATGGGCCGTGAGCCGACCCCTGAAGAGTTGGGCGAACGTCTGGAAATGGATGAGGTTAAAGTCCGTAAGGTGCTGAAAATCGCTAAAGAACCGATTTCAATGGAAACACCGATTGGTGATGATGAAGATTCGCATCTTGGTGACTTTATTGAGGACTCAAACATCACTTCTCCAGTGGATGCCGCGACCTCAGAAGGCTTAAAGGAAGCGACCCGTGAAGTGCTTGAGAACCTGACTGAACGTGAAGCGAAAGTGTTGAAAATGCGTTTTGGTATTGATATGCCAACCGACCATACCTTAGAGGAAGTGGGCAAGCAGTTTGACGTGACGCGTGAGCGTATTCGTCAGATTGAGGCGAAAGCTCTGCGTAAACTACGTCATCCATCTCGTTCAGAGCACCTACGTTCATTCCTTGAAAATGACTGATGCTTAGGGACATCCTGTATCAAGAGCGCAACAATGCTTTGGTGCAGGGCTTGAAGTTAAACACTTCGCCTCCATTTACCTAGTTAGAACATAAGCGCCTGCACTGATGCAGGCGTTTCAAATTAAGAGGTTACTCATGGTAGACCGCACTCCATCTCGCGAATTGCAAGAACATCTTTGGGTTTTCCCGATGGACTATCCAATCAAGTTGATCGGTAATGCTGGGGATGAACTTCGAGTGGCTGTTGTAGATATTTTACAAAAGCACTTTCCTGAATTCGATGGTGCTACAGTAAAAGTACAACCTTCACGTACAGGAAAATACCATTCTTTAACTGCGCAGCTGCGCTTTGAGGAATTAGAACAAGTTCATGCACTATATGCTGATCTTGCTGCCTGTCCATTAATTAAGACAACGCTATAATCAAGGAATCCAAAATGCGAAAGTGTTTTGGATTTTTTATGTGTGCAAATAAAACTTCTGATCAGTTAAACCATTCATAACACTTCTATATTATTCTTTCTTTTTCGATTTATGATTGCGAAATAGCTGATGAAAACGCAACGAATTTTACTATCATTATTTACGGTATTTATCTCATCTATCAGTGATGCGAAAACAGCAACTTTTTCTTGGCAAAATGAGCTGTGTGAATATAAAGGAGTTTATGACACCAATAAATTCACAGTTAAACAATTAAATGACACGATTAAAATGATGCAATCACGTCATTCGACACAATTAAATAGTAAATCTTATGCCTTCCACCCAGATGACATTGCTAAGATCAATTTAATTGCAATTCAAGAAGAATACAAAGTACAGAAGAAAGCATTAAATAATCTACACCCCTTGCTTATTAAAGAATTTCAGCAACTCAAAAATGATCTTATTCAAAATCTAGATCAGGAATACCAACATAATTATTTGACAGCTCTCGCATTTACACAGCCTACGAAGTTACTCACTTCGACTTTCGCACCACAATGCTTAAACCAAGCCAAGGCTTTAAATGCACAAGATAAGCTATCACTGATTAACAATGCCAAACTTTCTCTGCAACGTGAAAATCAATTAGAGTTAAAATTAGGTAATGATCCACAATTTCTCATGAAACGCAGCCAAGATTTTGATATTAAATTAAAAAGCAAAAATGCAGTTCAATATGCCCAGATTCAACTCATTCGTGAATGGTCGAATTGCGCAAATCCACATGAAACGACAAACGATCAGTTAGAGCAGATTTTCCGCAAAAAAGTATTTATTCAATCAAAGGAAGTTTATTGTGACGAACCTTGATAAACCATCCTTAATCATTCGATGTTTTCAGGATCTACAAGATTACACGACACGATTTGAAGCGATGAAAGATTTTACAACTCATCGTGATGAAACAACACCTGATGAGCTTTGGCTACTCCAACATCAAGATGTTCTAACTCAAGGACAAGCAGGTAAACCAGAACATATTCTCATGCATACTCAACTTCCTGTTGTGCATACAGATCGTGGTGGTCAAGTGACGTGGCATGGTAAAGGACAATTGGTTGCCTACTTCCTGTTTGATCTTAATCGTTTGAAATGGCATGTCAGAACGTTAGTTAGCTTCGCTGAACAAGCGATGATCGATTTACTCAAGAAATACGAAATCAATGCTTATGCCAAACCAGATGCCCCAGGAGTCTATGTTGATGGACGTAAGATAGGGTCTTTAGGTTTTAAAATTAGAAGAGGAAGGAGTTATCACGGGCTTGCGCTAAATATTGATTGTGATCTAAGTGGTTTTCAAACCATTAATCCTTGTGGATACGCAGGTTTAGAAATGGTACGCTTACAAGACTTGCTTGAAGATTATCCAAATTTCGAGCAGCTCTGTAATGATTTCGTTGAATATTTTAAAAATGCAGATTTGTTTAATGACCTTGAAGTCAAATCTGAATAAATTACTTTTAAAATCTAGAGAAATAAATTAGAGTAAATACTCTAAATTTGCTTTTGCATAATTTTAACAAGGGATACGCAAGTGATTTCGACCAAAGCAGTGAAGCCCACTTTGCAATTTGCCTACGTAAAACTCATGATGGACGTTGTTGGTCGTGGTTTAGTAATGGCAAGCCAAGTGGACAGTGAAGTTCAAGAGGAAGTTTCTAAATTTCCTGTGGGCTTTATACTCTCGATGAATGTTTTTCCAAATGGACCTGCATTTGTTGCCCGAGTAACAGAAGAAAAACAGTTAGAGCTTCTCTCTAACTACAAAGGCAAGCCTGACTTAACCATCACGTTCAAGCATCTTACCCATGCATTTCTGGTTTTCTCGTTTCAGGAGAGTACTGCCCAAGCATTTGCCAATGACCGCATGATTGCCGATGGTGATGTATCCAGTGCAATCCGTCTTGTGCGTTGCCTGAACAAGATGGAAGCGTTGATCCTGCCTAAGCTGATCGCCAACCTTGCAGTCAAGCGTTATCCAGTTGAATTAACATTAAAAGAAAAATTCACTGGCGCAAAAAATATCTATCTCAAAGTCGCAAAATCATACTTTAAACGGAGCGCATAACATGGCTAAGCCTTATTACGAATTTTTCTGTCCTGTAAAGGTAATTGCTGGTAACGCTGCGTTAGAGCATATTCCGTTTGAGCTTGCAACTCTGGGCGCAAAACGCCCAATGATCATTACCGATAAAGGTGTACGCGCCAACGGTTTACTTGGCCCAATCGAGGCGGCATTCAGCACCACTGATGCCGTGATTGGTGCAATCTTTGATGACGTTCCACCAGATTCAAGCCTGGAAGTGGTACGCCAGGCAGCGGAACTTTACCGTAAGCAAAACTGTGATGCGATTATTGCGATTGGCGGCGGTTCAGTGATTGACACCTCCAAGGCAACCAACATCCTTGTGTCTGAAGGTGGCAATGACCTGCTTCAATACTCTGGTGCTCATAATCTTCCAAAACCATTAAAGCCATTCTTCGTAATTCCAACCACGTCTGGTACAGGCTCAGAAGCAACGATGGTCGCCGTGGTATCTGATACTCAACGTAATGTAAAACTCGCATTTGCATCATATTATCTTATGCCCCATGCAGCGATTCTTGATCCACGCATGACCCAGACTTTGCCACCACACTTAACCGCAATGACTGGAATGGATGCACTCACGCACTGTGTTGAGGCATACACCTGTTTAGCAGCGAATCCATTAAGTGATGCATATGCAAGTGCTGGTATCAAGAAGATCAGTGAAAACCTGTTCAAGGTACTGGACAACCCAAGTGATGCCCAAGGCCGTTTAGAGTTGGCACAGGCTTCGACCATGGCAGGTATTGCATTCTCCAACTCAATGGTTGGTCTGGTTCACTCACTTGGCCATGCCTTGGGTGCGGTGGCTCACCTGCCCCACGGTTTATGCATGAACCTATTCCTGCCATATGTGCTTGAATATAATAAAGAGATCAATGGCGACAAGATTGGTGAATTATTACTGCCACTTGCAGGTGCAGACATTTATGCACAAACACCTGCCAGCCAGCGTGCAGATAAAGCGATTGCAACTATTTTAACCATGCGTGACCGCCTATTCAGCCTCACCAAGCTACCACGTACCCTGCGTGAAACAGGTAAGGTAACTGAAGCACAGCTGGATGAAGTGGCCGAGAAAGCGTTAAATGATGGTTCTATTATTTACAATCCTAAAGAGGCCAATTTGCAGGAACTACGTGCAATTCTACAAAAAGCCTGGTAATTCATTTATTTAGATAAATAATTATCATTAATAAGCCCTGATCTGAACCAATGATCGGGGCTTTTTTCATTTCAATGAATTTTTATTCATCTGTTTCTCTGCACAACTGGCAAAAAAATTGCTAAAAAAAGCGTAAAAGTACTGACAATGTTTATCAATTTACGATAGATTGGCGAACTTCTTTTTTCTATAGGGGGGATCGTTTTCGTCTCAAACGATCCTTAAACCATAGCTGATCCTTGATCAACGATTATGAGGATAACGCCGTTGACAAATATCTCTGGGACTCCATCGGTAGCTAAGCTGCAAAAAACGCTAGGTCTCTGGCACATTATCATTATTGGCTTAGCCTACATTCAGCCCATGACTTTGTTTGACACTTTCGGACTGGTATCGAAAGAAAGTCATCATCATGTTCCGACCTCCTATATTGTTGCCCTAATTGCAATTTTATTCACGTCGATCAGTTATGGTCACATGATTCGTCGTTACCCATCATCAGGGTCGGCTTATACCTATGCACAAAAATCCATCCATCCCAACGTGGGCTTTATGGTGGGCTGGTCATCTTGGCTGGATTATTTGCTGTCACCAATGGTCAATATCATTCTGGCAGGCATCTATCTTGACGCATTATTCCCGAATGTAAACCACTGGGTCTGGGTGATTGTTCTGACCGCCTTTATGACTGGCATCAACTTACGTGGCGCACGTTTTGTGGCGAACTTTAACAGCCTGATTGTCCTCGTCCAGCTTATCGTGATTGCTGTATTCACCTATCTGGTCTATAGCAAACTACAGATGGGATATAACGCCGAAGGTCCAATTACTGCAGAAACACGTTACCAACTCTGGAGCCTGGAGCCATTCTGGAACGACCTGACTTCTGTAGGCGCATTGATTACAGGTGCAACCCTGCTGTGCTTCTCGTTTACGGGTTTTGACTCGCTCAGCTCACTGGCGGAAGAAACCAAGGATACTGAAAAGACGCTGCCTAAAGCGATTTTCCTGACTGCATTATTTGCAGGTATTGTGTTTATTATCAGTACCTACTTTATGCAAATCTACTTCCCGAATGATCCTAAAACTTATTTTGAGGACGTCGCCGCAACCCAGCCTGACATCCTGTTACTGGTGGGTGGTTCATTATTCCAGTCCTATGTGCTTGCCTTTGCGATTGTGACGGTCATGGCATCAGGGATTTCTGCCCATGCAGGTGTATCACGCTTAATGTATGTGATGGGTCGTGATGGGGTCATCAACAAGAAAATCTTTGGCCATATCAGCCCGAAAACCTTTACCCCATCTTATAACATTCTGATTGTTGGATTGGTGGCATTAAGTGCAGGTTTTATGAGTCTGGATGTAGTGATTTCCATGATCAGTTTTGGTGCCCTGATTGCGTTTACTTTCGTGAACCTGTCCGTAATTTCACGTTATGCCTTACGTGATGGCCGAACCAAGAACTTCAAGGACATTGTGAGCTTTGTGATTATTCCACTCTTGGGCTTTCTCAGCGTTTTTGCCATGTGGCTTGAAATTGAAGACACGGCATTGAAATATGGCTTATGGTGGGCAATGTTCGGTATTTTATACCTTGGTTATAAAACCAAAGGCTTTAAATACAATGCCCCTCAACATAATGAGTTTGATGATCGTTAAACTGGTTAAAATAGAAAAGGCGCTCAATGCGCCTTTTCTATTAATTTTAAAAAAGTTTGAAACAATTTCAATGTCATATATAGTCAAATCATTATAAAACCAATACAAATCAGTCGATGAATTATTTCGAGTTTTTTTCGAATCCTGTA
>NZ_DDAH01000129.1:0-634 GCF_002333245.1 Acinetobacter sp. UBA2063 | reverse complement strand
AATAAAGTAGTTTGACTATATGATGAGGTTTGCTTTAAATCTTTAAACATTTAGCCTTTGTTTCGATAAACCTTTACGATGACAGAAAATTTTTAATAATCAAGTCAGTGCTTTAAATCCCTGCTGCCGCCAGGCTTCATAGACGATCACCGCGGTTGCATTAGACAAATTCAAACTTCTTGAATTTTCTGCCATTGGCAAACAAATCCAGTTTTCCTGCGGGAACATCAGGCGTACCTGTTCAGGCAGGCCACGGGTTTCAGGTCCCATCAGCAAGGCGACAGGACGATTTAAATCCACTGTATGTGGTGTGGCAGAACCTTTGGTGGTCAATGGAAAAATATCATTGATGCCAATACCCTTTGCCTTTAAGTCAGCGAGGCAAAGTTCGATACTGTCCCAAATCTGCATTCTTGCCCATTCGTGATAATCCAGGCCTGCACGCTTCAGTTTCTTATCATCAAGCTCAAAGCCCAAAGGCTTGATCAAATGCAGTTGCGCACCTGTATTGGCACATAAACGGATAATATTGCCAGTATTGGCAGGAATTTCAGGCTCGTATAGCACAACATGAATCACAAATATTCTCTACATTGCATGTAAGTCCCCCCTGTGAGGGGGGATTTAGGGGGGT
>NZ_DDAH01000116.1:5918-6147 GCF_002333245.1 Acinetobacter sp. UBA2063 | reverse complement strand
TTGTTGCTTATGTTTGGGGTAAGAGACATTTAGCTACAGTCCAAAGGTTGAAGACAAAGCTTAAACAATTAGGTATTCACTACACCCGAATTGCAAGTGATCATTGGGACAGTTTCATCACTGCTTTTAAAAACTGCAAGCAAAGTATTGGTAAGTTGTTTACTGTAGGAATTGAAGGTAATAATTGCAAAATAAGGCATCGAATAAGGCGTGGTTTTAGAAGAAGTTG
>NZ_DDAH01000116.1:0-5736 GCF_002333245.1 Acinetobacter sp. UBA2063 | reverse complement strand
AAACCATTTTAAAGCCTTCGACTTAACCTTCTTTTACATCAATAATGGCTTCATTTAATCTCAGCATACTTTTTAAAACACCACCAAATAATTTAATGAGCATTTAAGAATATCAAGCCCATTAAAAATGGGATTGATATTCTTAAAAATTAGGTAAATTTCACTCAACTATTCATCTCTGATTTCAATAGATGCAAACTCTTGTTCAGGCGTGCCTTCCACCAGATGATGTCTGCTATACAGCAGATAATACAGAATGAATAAACCATAAATTAGCGCTGCCAAACACCATACTTTTGGATTAACCATTAAACCCGCCACCACTGCAGCACAGGCCAAAACCAATGCTATACTTGAAGTGACGATGCCGCCGGGTGTTTTATATGGTCGTGCTAAATCTGGACGGGAAAAACGCAATTTAATATGCGACATCATCATCAACACATAAGAAATGGTGGCACCAAACACCGCAATCAAAATCAGCAAATCTCCTTCACCCGTTAATGACAATACAAAGCCAATTACCCCAGGAATCACAATCGCCCATTTCGGCGCTTGTTTATTATTGGTGAGCGATAATATTTTCGGTAAATAACCTGCACGCGATAGGGCAAACACTTGACGCGAATAAGCATAAATAATCGAGAAGAAGCTTGCTACTAAACCTGCTAATCCCACAAAATTCACAAAACTGGCAATCCATGAATGCTGTCCATAGACTGCAATTAATGCATCAACCAATGGTGCTCCTGAGTTTTTCACTTGCTCTGCACCCATCGCACCAGCACTTAAAAACAAAATCAGCAGGGCAAATGCAGCCAGAATCAACATTGAACCAATTAAACCACGTGGTAAAGATTTGACTGGATCTTTGGCTTCTTCAGCAGCCAAAGGCACGCCTTCAACTGCAAGGAAAAACCAGATTGCAAACGGGACAGCAGCCCAAATGCCCATGTAACCGAGAGGCAAAAATGAACTCGCCCCCTCAGTATTTGGCATTACTGCAATATTAAATAAATTGGCAGCATTAAAGTGTGGAACCATTGCCACTATAAACACCAGCAGCGCCACACAAGCAATTGCGGTAATGCCAAACATTATTTTCAGAGCCTCACCTGCACCTTTTAAATGAATTGCCATGAAAAACACATAGCAAAACAGATAAATCGGCCAGCCACCTATGCCAAATAAAGCTTCACAATAATTGCCAATAAAAACTGCAATTGCGGCAGGTGCGACTGCATATTCAATCAGAATTGCAGTCCCTGTAAGATAACCACCAAATTGCCCAAACGCCACTCGCGCAAAACTATAGCCCCCGCCTGCTGTTGGCAGCATGGTCGACATTTCTGACATCGACAAGCTCATGCATAGATACATAAATGCCACTACAATCGTAGCAACAAATAATCCGCCCCAACCACCTTGCGCAATACCAAAATTCCAACCTGCGAAGTCACCCGAAATCACATAAGACACCCCTAACCCCACCAACAGTAACCAACCGACGGCACCCTTTTTCAGTTGGCGTTGGGCAAAATATTCGGTGTTATCTGCGACACTCTCCGTCATTATCATTTCATTTTTCATGATGCTCGATCACCTTTTCACCAAATTCGACCACTTTAATATCGGTGAAATATCGGCTTTAAACTTGACAATAAATCATGAGCATAGTCGCTTGAAGTCAAGTTGCTCTTTTTTTTCTTTTATAAGATCAGCTCAAAGTCTGGGACTCCGCACCCAAGATCAGCATGAAAAGGAGTACAACATGAGCGTCCAACAAAATGAATATTTAAGCATTCAACAACTCTACGAATTGGCAAAAAAAGCCATGCAAACCTATCCAGCATGCTATCAAGGCGAGATCAAATTACTCTGCCAATCTGAAAATGCCACCTTTGTTGTGAAAACCGCTCAACAACAATATGCACTACGCATTCATCGTCCCAATTATCATTCCAAACAACAAATCGAAAGTGAACTAGCATGGTTAGATGCGTTAAATGCGCATGGCATCGCGGTGCCGATTGCCATTGCCGACTGTCATGGAGATAAAGTCCAAACATTGGCACTCAGTCCAGATATTTCAAGGCATGCAGTGCTCTTTCATTGGGTGAAAGGTGTAATGCCTACAGCAGATAATGTCGATCCATGTGATTTTAAGCAGTTGGGTGAAATCACAGCACAACTGCACCTGCACAGTAAAACATGGGAGATGCCAGCCTACTTCCAACGTATTGTTTGGGATCATGAAAGTATGGTTTTTGCCGATGGACATTGGGGTGACTGGCGTCATGCCCCACAGTTAAAATCGGTAGATCATGCCGTGATTGATGAGGCAATTTGCCGTGTTGCCACCGAGCTAAATCAATTTGGGAAGTCCAAAGATCACTATGGGCTGATCCATGCTGACCTCAGACTGACCAATCTGTTGTTGAATGAAAAAAAGGTTGGTGTGATTGATTTTGACGACTGCGGCATGGGCTGGTTTATGCATGACTTAGCTGCAGCAATTAGTTTTAATGAACACTATACTGCTGCACCCAAGTGGGTCGAACAATGGTTGAATGGTTATGAAAAAATTGGGCATGTGAGTGCAGAAGAGTATGCGTTGGTTCCCACCTTTATTATGCAACGTAGAATCCAATTGATGGCTTGGTTCGGTTCACATGCCTATACCGACATGGCCAAAAGTTTGGGAGCGCAATGGTCGGATGAAACTGTGCGACTTTGCAAAAAATATCTTAACAACCAAATTCCAGCAGGTATATAAAAAAATACCTGTAGGCAGAAGCAAACCGTAAAGCATTGAATGGCATAGCTCTTGCTTAATTTAGAACAATAACGGTTCTGTATTAAAAGAGGCTATGCATGATTCAATTTAATCCTCTCTCCATCAACGCTCAAGACATCAGCAACCAAGGCATTTTATCAGCTGCCGCGACAGGCCTAAGTGACTTTATTCTGCATAAAGGTGCCGATGTCGATCGCATTTTTGGGATCAGTGGTATTAATCCTGAATTATTGCTCAGCCCCACCCTCAGTTTGCAACTCACCAATTATTGCGAAGTCTTGGAACAATCCGCAAAACTATCACATTGCGATAATTTCGGACTGCATTATGGACAGCAATTTCATCCCAAAGCTTTAGGACTGATTGGCTATATTGGTTTATGTTCAGCATCGCTGGAAGATGCATTAAAGAACATGACCTCACATTTTAATCTGCATCAAAAAGATACTTTATGCCGTATGGTTGAAGTCAATGATGCCTATCGTTTCGACTACCAAGTCCAGCATGGTGCAATTTTATCGCGACGACAAGATGCCGAACTCACAGTGGGCATGTTTATGAATGTAATTCGTGAAGTCTTGGGCACACACTATTCACCACGCGAAATTCATTTTGAACACCCACGTCCCGAGTTTTGGCAAGAACACAGTAAACTGTTTAATGCATCAGTGTTTTTTGATCAGCCATTCAATTCAATTTTGATTGCCAAATCAGACCTTAAAACCGCAATGCCACAGTCAGACCCGTTGCTGCTCACCATGATGCTCGACACTTTAAAAATTCTGAATACGCAATCGCAGTCACAAAGTTTAACCAATCAAGTCCGTGCACACATTCAGCAAGATTTGATTCATGGTGAACCCAACTTGGAAAAAGTTGCACTAGATTTACATATGAGTCCATGTACCTTATCACGGCGCTTAAAATCACACGACATCACCTTTACTCAACTAATTGATCAAGTTCGTTATGAACTGGCCAAACACTATATTCAACAGAAGAATTTACCGATTTCTGAAGTAGCATTTTTATTAGGCTATTCCGAAGTCAGTGCCTTTTCCCGTGCATTCAAGCGTTGGTTTGGCTGTACACCACGCCAATTACGACATTAAGTGGTAAGACATCAATAAAAAAGAAACCCCGCTCATTGAGCGGGGTTAAATATGTATGACATTTAAGTTTATTTTTGCAGTTTACTTAAGGCTTGATCCAACGCTCCAACCAACCAATCAATATCCTTTTCTTGGAACACCAATGGTGGACGTAACTTCAAGACATTGCCATATGGTCCCGCAACAGAGGTCAGCACACGATGCGTATTACGCAATTCTTCAATCAAATCCAGTGCCAGAGCTTTATCAGGCATTTTGGTGAAACGATCTTGTACCAATTCGAAACCAATAAATAAACCAGCACCACGCACATCACCAACACAGTCATACTTTTCCATCAGCTTACGCAATTCTGTCAAAAGTAGACCACCAAGGCGCTGACTATGGGCTTGTAACTCTTCTTCTTGAATAGTTTTCAGCACGGCCTGCGCCGCTGCCATCGCCACAGGATTCCCCCCAAAGGTATTGAAATAAGGGATTTTTTGACTAAAGGCAGACAACACATGATCTTTCGCGAGTAAACCTGATACTGGAATACCATTGCCCATCGGCTTGCCTGTGGTAATGATGTCGGGCACCACACCATGACGCCCAAAACCCCAAAAAGAATCGCCTGTACGAGCAAAACCAGGCTGTACTTCATCAGCAATGAAAATACCACCATTGGCATGCACTACATCCACTGCTTTTTTCAGGAAACCAATAGGATTTGGCATTACCCCGTCTGATGAAAAAATGGAATCGGCTAAGAAGCCTGCAAACTTGATGCCATTGGCATTCATATCATCAATTTGTGCTTGAATTTGCGCGGCGAACCAGTCACCTAAATCTTCACCCTCAAAACGATATTGATCAGGTGCTGCCACCAAACGAGTTGTAGCAGCTAAGGTCTGTCCTGTACCAAGCGCAGGCGAACAGCCCGAAGTAAGATCACTAGTACCATGATAGGCTTCTTGCGACACAATAATACCCGTACCACCACTGTATTCACGGGCAATACGAATGGCCAAATCATTCGCCTCAGAACCCGTACACATATACATGGCTTTGTTAATTTCAGTCGGTGTGGTCGCTAAAAGTTCGTCGGTATAATCTAAAATGCGCTCATGTAAATAACGAGTATGTGTATTCAACATTTGCATTTGTTCATTTACGGCATTGATTACCGCAGGATGGCAATGTCCTATACTAGCGACATTGTTATAAGCATCCAAGTATTGATTGCCTGCAGCATCCCAAAGGTATTGTCCTTGCCCTTTTACAAGATGCACTGGGTTTCGATAAAACAAGCGGTAAGATTCACCTAAATTTTGGCTACGTCGATCGGTCAGTTTTCGGGTTTCAGAATCTAGTGCACTCGCATGCTCGGCACGGAAGCTATTGGTATCCATAATGGTAGATCGCGTATTCATCTACTATTCCTCTCTCACAAACTGTTTTTTAGTGCATTTGAATGATTTTTATATTGCACACTGCTCATTTTAAAGACTTGACTTTAGAGCGCGATATGTAATTTTTGAAGTCAAATCTTATAAGATAATAGGACTTACGCACTATTATTTATAGATTCTCTGTGGTAGCAGATGATTTTTATCGAGAATAAAGTCATCAATGAAGTTTTTGATCATTGGTCTAAATAATTTCTTCTGCCAACGATATATATTTTCAAAGATCCGCTCAAACTGGTTCTTTTGTATCTCAACGTAGGCCATCAAGGCTGAAAAAATATGATTCAAAATCAGTTTAGATCGTCTTACTTGAAACTTTTCAATATGACAAACCTGTTTAATCACCCGGTGATATTGCTCTATTTTCCAATGACTTGAA
>NZ_DDAH01000085.1:0-3073 GCF_002333245.1 Acinetobacter sp. UBA2063 | reverse complement strand
TGGACTAATGGCATGAACAATAGAGATGTAAGTTAAGAGAACTTTAGTACTTCTTTCCAATGGATTGCCTCAAAGTGTTTAAATTGCAAAAAGGGTATACGTGATACCCTGAACATCAATGGCTGATTTATGAACTGAACTTAAATTTACCATTCAGTACAAGATAAGAGATTAATCCTAGAACTAATCCCCAGAATGCACCACCAATCCCAAATAAGCTAATATTGGCAGCAGTGGCAACAAAGGTAATTAAAGCGGCTTCACGGCTATCAACGTCACTCATGGCATTGGCAAGGCTTCCTGCAATCGTGCCTAACAAGGCAAGTCCAGCCAGTGTGCTAATAAATGCGGTTGGAAATGCTGCAAATACTGCTGCTAATGTCACGCCAAAAATCCCGACCAAAATATAAAATATCCCTGCGGCAATCCCTGCGACCCAGCGTTTTGAGGGGTCTTCATGCGATTCCTTACCTGTACAGATTGCAGCGGTAATTGCTGCTAGGTTAAACGCATGTGAACCAAAAAATGCCATGATAAATGAGCCTAAACCTGTCACAGCCAGAATCGGTTTGGCACTGGTTTTAAAACCATCATTTTTAAGCACGAATAAACCTGGCATATATTGCCCTGTTAAGGTGATGAGGAATAAAGGTAAGGCAATACTGAGTATCGAGTTAATCGAAAACTCTGGGGCAGTAAAAATTGGTGATGCCAATTTTAGCTCAAATCCAGCAAAGTCAATTCGTGATTGCAACATCAGGAAAATAAAACCAAAAACTAAAACGCTGACAATCGCATAGCGTGCTGAAAAACGCTTGGTGATGAGATAAACAAAAAATAATGAAATCGCCAGAACTGGGTCAATGGTCATATTGGTAAAGGCAGCAATCCCAAACTGTAATAAAATTCCTGCCAATAAACCTGAGGCAATGCCAATCGGAATCAGGCGAATTAGTTTTTCAAAATAGCCTGTAATCCCTAAAATGACAAAGGCTAAGGCAGAAAGTAGATATGCCCCAATCGCTTCGGCATAAGGTACGGTCACAAGAGCAGTAATCAGAAAAGCTGCCGCAGGGGTAGACCATGCCGTAATAATCGGTTCTCGTGTGTACCAGCTTAATATTATTCCAGTAATACCGACACCAATCGAAATCGACCATACCCATGAAGCGGTAAGCTCAGGGCTAAGTCCTGCCATCTGTGCAGCCTGAAAGATTAAAATAAATGTACCGCCATAATTGACAATGACCGAGATTAAACCTGCCATAATTGGGGGCAGCAAGTCATTGGAATGACGCTGAAAAGATGAGTATTGACCAGACATAACCCAACCCCTGAAAATTTAAAAATTAAGTAGCAGAGTGTATTTTTAATGATGGTATTGTCATAAGATACAGTTTGAATATTTTTTAAAGTACCAGTTCAATCATGGCAACATCACCTTCTGCTTATTTTCCACACTTAATTTTGCCTAAAGGACAGCAAATTAAAGACGGTTTATATTGTATTTTGCGTGATGCGATTTTAGAGGGTCGCCTATCTGCGGGTACAAAATTGCCTTCGAGCCGTGCTTTGGCAGAAATGATGTTGATTTCCCGTAATTCGGTCTTGGCAGCGTTGGAACGTCTGCTTGATGAGGGTTATTTAGTCACTAGACCGAGTTCAGGCACGTATGTTGCCAATATTATCCCTGACCAACTGATTCAAATTCAAAATGATAGACAACAAACGGTATATCAATCCACGCAAACGCTTAATATTAATCCCCATATCGCCAATTTATTGCCAGATTGGCATCAGCAGAGTTTCTCTAACCAAGAAAAGAAAATGTTTCATATCGGTGTGGGCTGTGTAGATTTATTCCCCCATCAACTTTGGGGGAAATTATTAGGTCGAGCATGGCGACAGTCCTATTATCAACTCGGACAATTCCATGATCCACGAGGATATTTGCCATTGCGTCAGGCAATTTGCCAATACGTCCAATCAACACGAGGATTAAACTGTAACGAAGAACAAATTTTGATTGTGAATGGTACACAGCAGGCAATTCATCTGGCAGCTTATGCCCTGTTACAGCCACATGATCAAGTATGCTTAGATGAACCAGGTTATGATTCGGCTCTTCATATATTTCGTAGCTTTGGCGTGACTGTACAGCCGATTGAAAGTGATAATGAGGGCATGAAAGTCCCTAAGATTATCCAGCACCATGCAGCCAGTAAATTAGTTTACACAGCACCCTCACATCAGTTTCCACTTGGCGGCACATTAAGCCTTGCCCGACGTTTTGCCTTACTGGATTGGGCGGCTCAACAGCAAAAATGGATTTTTGAAGATGACTATAACAGCGAGTTTCGTTATGGCACACATCCTATTCAGGCATTGCAGGGTTTAGACCAACAGCAACGGGTGATTTATGCAGGCACATTTTCCAAAATGATGTTTCCTGAATTTCGATTGGGGTTTATGGTCGTCCCTGAAGCCTTAATTGATACAGTTAGTCTGGCAAAATATTATACCGATACTCGTAGTTCTTATCTGGAACAAGTGGCACTGACTGAATTTATAAAAGATGGTCATTATGCTCGGCATGTGCGTAAAATCCGTAAAGTCTGTTACGAACGGCAACAGGTTTTAATTGCAGCAATTCAACATCATCTCTCGGATGTATTGGACGTACAATCTACCGATTCAGGGATTCATTTGGTGTGTTGGCTAAAAGCAAATTGGACAGAGCAGGATTTTATAGCCCAATGTATACAAGTAGGTTTATCAGTACAACCATTATCCCGATATTGTCAGACTTCATCGCAAAAAGCAGCCGTATTGTTTGGTTATGCGGCACATACCCCTGATGAAATCAAAGAGCATATAGAGAAACTGGCAAGACAAATTCAAAAAGAGACGATTTAAGGAATTAGAAAGTTTAAAAAAGAAGTGGCTTCTTCTGTAAGCCTTTCCTCGCTGAGACCTGTAATCAAACATTCAATTTAGTAATAGATAATTTTATATGCAAAAGTAGTTCTGTAATAAGAAATTTTACTGAATAGCCCCAACCAAGAATATTCGT
>NZ_DDAH01000053.1:0-4408 GCF_002333245.1 Acinetobacter sp. UBA2063 | reverse complement strand
AACGTTCATCCACGAAATCTTTAGGCCCGACGGCAAACGCTTTTTCTTTTAGCTCAGGCAGCGCTTGCAGAATTTCAGTGGCAAACTCTTCGATATAATAAAAACCTTGGTTATCACGTAGCCATAAGGTTTTGGGGAAATGATTCTCTAGTTCTAACAGCACATTCTGCTGATGTGATTCAAATGCCATGCCATGGCGATGATAGACATACATCAACGGTTGCAAACTGACTTCAAGGAAACGATTAAACCAATCCAAAGCAATTTCTGAGAAATCGGTTTCGTGATGTGCTTTTGCAATTTTTGCAAATAAAGCATTAAAACGATTTAAAGGTCTATTTGGATGATCCTGACATAAGGATGCAATACAAGTGACTTGCTGTTGAGGATGAAATGGCTGATCACGGAAAATACAGATACTTTCATTCACCACTTCATCATCAATTTTTAAGGCAATCCAAGCTGGGTCATTGACTGTCTTTAAGCTTGGAAATTTTTTTAGAATATTCTGACCAAACTCACTGTGCCACAGACGATGAGTGAGTTCACCACGGTGGCATTCTTTCGCTAAATTGACTCGAATAGAGTTGGTGATCATCACCGAAAGAGATGGCTTCACCATCCACGGAGCGTTGAAGCTTGCCAATGTACGAATGGATGTTGTTGGAGAGAATTGCCAGCCTCGTAAGCCTACATCAATTAACTGCCCCGTTTGTTTTAAACGTTCAAACCAAGGCTTACTTTGTAAATAACGGGCTTGCCAAGGATGTAATGGGAGTAATTTATATTCGCTATGGGTTTTAACTAGATTGAGATCATTTTCAGATAAATACCACTGTAATGCCGTTTTTAATTGCGCTGAAATAGGTTCATCAGTCGCACTACCTTCCGCAATGTAATCTTGGTGCACTAGCCAATAATGAAGTTGTGTCTTGCCCTTATGTTCAGGTGAAAACTTTAACCAATCTTCATGTACAAAACCTGTTCTACTTTTCGGCGCTGGATGCATGCTATGCCCCAGTATGAGTGCCTGCTCAGTTTCAATGAAACTCTGACCTGCTTTGACCAAATCATCAAAATCAGTTTCACGGTGTGCTAAAAACTGTTGTAGCGCATCACGACTTTGAATCCACTTCTCTACTAAAGATGCAGCATCTAATGGAATAGACGATTCAAAAACCAGTTCTTCAAGCAATAACCCGACTATTGCAACAGGACTAAATGTCTTGATTTGACCATGAATAATAATTTGTGGAAGATCTGCTAAGCGATGTCTCCCGACTCGACTGACATAAGATAAAGGGAAATTACATTGTGCTTGAATAGAATGTATTGGGATTGATAACAGCGTCAAACCTTGGCTAAACGCTTGTTGTTGCAGACTTTGCTGATTTTGATTAAGCAAGTGACCTTTGCCAGTTTCTTGCGTATATGCGTTGACGAAATGTTGTATCGCCAACCGATTGGCAAGTGATTGCATCTGTCGGTATCCTCTATAAAGAGAGAGTTAGTTTTTTTTCGAATGTTTGAGCTCAAAACACTTCTCAAATACAGCAACGACTGCATATAAGATTAAAGTAATGATAATAATTATCATTTATAATAGCAATTATAATACTTCCTTTGAAATTAACAGCACAAAGCATTGATTAATATAGATTAAATAAAAAAATAGATGATTATTGATACAAAAGATAATAATTCTCATTATTATATATTCTAATGAAAATCTGAAATTTTATTGTTTTAGTAGATTGAAACATTAAAGCATAAGCAATAGATGTCAGATAAAGTCCCTAACTATCCAACAGATCAGAGAAAGTTGCATTTAATAACTTTGCTAGATCATTAGGATCTAAACCAATATCCAATCCCCTTTTTCCACCACTCACATAAATTTTGGTCAATGCTTGCGCCGTTGCATCAATCACCGTTTTTAGCGGTTTCTTCTGTCCCAATGGGCTGATTCCTCCCACCAGATAACCTGTCAAACGCTCCGCATCTTTTGGATTGGCCATCTGTAGTTTCTTGCATCCAACTGCTGTGGCAACTTTCTTTAAATTAAGTTGATGATTGACAGGCAGAATGGCAACGAAAAAGTTTTTTTCATCTGTTACCAATAAGGTTTTAAACACTTCCTCTACCCGAAGATTCAGTTTTTCTGCCGCTTCCAGACCAAAGCTTTTAGCATTGCTATCATGTTCATACTCATGAATTGAAAACGGGATTTTATTCTTTTCTAATAACTTGCAGGCTGGTGTCATATTTTTCAGTTTAATTAAATCTGGGTTTAAAACGGGTATAAGTGTAGCAAATTTGGATAGATAATTAAATTTTACTTAGGCTATTTTGATATAAATCCACATCTTGATAATTGGACAATGAACCTCATATATTTATTCACGGTGAAAATGAAAAAGGCTCAAGTCATTTATGAGTTACAAACATAATAATTTAATGGCAATGCGCCAGAATTATTGGGATGATGAATCCTCTACCATACAGGCTGAAAAGCAATTTCTGAGAGATACACTTATTGAAGAAGGCATTTTTAAGGATGCGACTTTAGACGATACCAGGTATTTTTTCTTCACCCTCCCCAGTATTATTATTGTCAAAGCCCATGCCCTCGGTTTTCATCACAGCCATGTGAAGCGTATGCTTATTCAGCATATTCACACCAACAGAGCAGCTTTAATGCGGAAGTCATCACTAAAAATTCAGTTTAAGATTTAGGATAAATGTATATTGAAACAAGTCTAAAGATAAAAGTTTTACTTAGGCTATTTTGATAATATCGAACTATTTCACAAATTTGGACTGATAATTCAAGCGATTGAACTATTTTAATACGTTTAAAAGCTGTAATATCCACTACAATTTAACTCTCGGCTTTCCTCTCCTCCGATTTCAGCATAGGATTTTTCTTTCATGTCAGATCAGAACGATAAGCTTAAGAACCTAAAAACCTCATCCGTGGATCGCCGCTTATCTATTGCAAAAGCCTCTTTACTTGCTGGAACACGCTGGGCAACTGCAAGTGCGACTTCTATTTTCTCCAGTGAAGAAGAAAAAGAGAAGAAACGTAAAAAAGCCATGGCTGAACAAGCTCATTATTTAGTTTCTGAAATAGGAAAACTAAAAGGATCAATCGTAAAGATTGGACAAATGATGGCTTTATACGGCGAACATTTCTTACCTGAAGAAATTACACAAGCATTAAATACACTGAACAATCAAACTATCGCACTAGATTGGCCTGCAATCAAAGCGCATTTACAGGAACAGTTGGGATCAAAACTCGATGAATTGACCATTGATCATGAACCAATCGGAACGGCCTCACTGGCTCAAGTACACCGTGCCACACGTAAATCGGATGGTTTAGAGCTTGTCTTAAAGATTCAATATCCAGGTGTCGCTGAAGCAATTGATTCAGACATGAACCTTTTCAGGAACATGTTAAAACTCACTCGTATGGTGCCGCAAACACGCGAATTTGATCAGTGGTTTGATGAAGTCCGTGAAATGATGCATCGTGAAGTGGATTACGGGATTGAGGCAGCAACAACTCGCCGCTTTGCTGCACGTCTGAAAGATGACCCTCGTTATATCGTTCCTGAAATTGTCGATGAATTTTGCGCTAAAAAAGTGCTGTGCATGACCTTTGAGCGTGGTGTGCCTGTAAATAGCCCTGTCATGCTCTCCCTGCCACAGGAACGCCGCAACAAGCTTGGTGAAGCCTCTTTAGAGATTGCAGTACGTGAGCTGTTTGAATGGGGTGAAATGCAAACCGATCCAAACTTCGGTAATTACCTTGTTCGTTTGGGTAACGGCGATGATGTAAATGACAAAATCGTTCTCCTCGACTTTGGTGCAATTCGTCAGTTCGATGAGAATTTGCTCACTGTTGCGCGTAACCTGATTCATGCTGGTTATAACCATAACAAAGATGAAATGGTGAAAGCGATGACAGGCTACGAGTTTTTTGATGCAATGCCTGAAAGTATCAAACCAGGTATGGCAGATGTGTTCCTGATTGCAACAGAAGCTTTTAGCTGTCCAGCAAATAATCCAGATATGCCAGCAGGCGTTATGGATGAGCAGGATCGTTATGACTGGAAGAAAAGCCAACTGCATAGCCGTGTCATGCAACAGGCAGCACAGTCTATGGCATCGCGTTATTTCTCTGTTCCACCCAAGGAATTTATGTTCATTAGCCGTAAATTTATTGGTGCATATACATTTATGACAGTGATTGAAGCAAAGACCAATGTGCGTAAAATGATTCGTGAGTTTGCGTAACGTATATTTATAAAAGTCATTTCGACCAATCTGATTTGTCAGGTTGGTCAATTTTTTAACAGCTATTTTTTTAAATGTTTTTAAAAACAAATAAAAAACAAAA
>NZ_DDAH01000021.1:0-21960 GCF_002333245.1 Acinetobacter sp. UBA2063 | reverse complement strand
GCAGGTTGCACATATTCTGCTGCAATTACAGCAGAACTTGCAAAAGGAAAACCTGTGAAAGAAGCAGTAAAAACTGCTAAAGAATTCATCACAGCTGCTATTCGTTACTCATTCAAAATTAACGAATACGTAGGTCCAACTCACCATGGTGCATATCGTAAATTTGTTGTATCAAAAGAACTTGTCTAATATATAAATAAAAAACACTCACAAATTTCATACATTGCCTCTGTGAGTGTTTTTTATAAGCTTTATGTCTTCTGGTCATCTTATCTTTAAGATACAGAGCTGACCTTATTTCTACCATTTCGTTTCGAGTAGTATAACGCATCATCCGCCGCTTGAATAAATTGCTCCGTTGATTCTTCATATTCTGAAACCCCCACCGAAACTGTAATTTTTATTTTCGTTTCATCTAACAATTGAAATGAGTGACTTTCAACAGCTGTACGAATTTGCTCGCCCATAAGAATTCCGTAAGCTAATCCCTTATTCGGTATCAAAAGCGCAAACTCCTCTCCACCCTTTCGAAAAGCCAAATCTGGAAATTGTGAAGTTTCTCGTAAAATACATCCTACTTGTTTTAGCACTTCGTCCCCTGCAGGATGCCCGTACGTATCATTTACATACTTAAAGTGGTCAATATCTATAAGTAGTAAACAAAACGAATCATTTTTCATGTTCTTATTACTAATATGACGATTCATCTCTAAATCAAACTGTCTTACGTTTCCTAAACCTGTCAATGCATCTATCGTTGCGTATTGTTTCATCTTTTGAAATAACTCATTGGATTGTAAAACATAATTTGCACTTATGAATGTTATGTAACCTGTAATAATACTAGAAATTAAATATAATCCCACTATGTGGATTTCTTTAATTAACCATATATATAACGCTGGGATTAGAATAGATAAAATATATGTGTGTAACCATACCCACTTTCCCCCTAAAGAAAGCTTCATGCGCGAAATAAAGATACTCCCTATTCCTATCGCAATGATTGTATAAAAAGCCACTTGAGAAGCTAATGAATAATCCATAAACAACAGCCTAGTTACTAAAATCATACCAATTGTTATGGTACTCGCTATCGGTCCTCCAATAATAACAGCTAGAATAACAGCTAAATAGCGTAAATCCAATAGAATGGTACCAACACGAACACTGAAATACATCAATACTATACCTAGTATCCCAGTAAAAATGCCTACTACACATTTCTGCCCAAAAGAGAATCCTTCTTTTAACGGCTTATCCCTTAAAAGCTGGCCCCCAATAAAAATAAAGGAAAGAATAATTGTTGTATTTACAAATAAGTCCCTTAACATAAAATAATCTCCCTACTTTTCCATCTATCCCCTTCCTCACTTTATTGTATACGAAATACCTTTAATTCCCAAAGGTTTTGTTTATTTTTGCTGTTCCACGTGAAACAGCAAAAAAATAAAAAGGGCGAAAACTCGCCCTTTTTCATTAACAACAGCGTGATATTTTTCCACCCTTTGCATTAAATCTTGCTTCTTGTGCCTCAGCAAAAAATTGCTTTTGACATACAACCTCTTCTTCAGGATGATGCTTTTTCATATGCTCCACATATACTTCATAACTTGGTACTCCAACGAGCAAACTAATAAAGCGTTTTCTTTCACCCCATACTTGCCACAACTTTTTAAGCATAGTTCCTCGACTCACTTTCATCTCTAGGAATATATGGTGCCTCTTTTAACGGCATTGGCTTATTTCTTAATACTTGGATCCAAATTCGAAGTGCTGAAATTAACACAGCGATTACAACTATCATAAAAATTCCGCAAAGCGCTGCATCGATATAATCATTGAAAATAATTTGCTTCATTTGAGCGACATTTTTAGCTGGCGCTAACACTTTTCCCTCATCTAATGCTCCCTGAAATACCTTTGCATGCGATAGAAATCCAATTTTAGGATTTTCATGAAATAGCTTTTGATATCCCGCCGTCATCGTTACAATCAGCAACCCGATAGTTGGAATAAGTGTTACCCAAACGTACGCCTTTTTTCCCATTTTAAACAAAATTGTCGTTCCAAGTAATAATGCAATACCTGCTAGCATTTGATTTGCAATACCGAAAAGTGGCCATAATGTATTAATTCCACCGAGCGGATCTATTACCCCTTGGTATAAGAAATATCCCCACCCTAATACACATAATGTTGTAGCGATTACATTCGCTAATGTAGAATCCGTTTTCCCAAATGGCTTATATACATGCCCTAAAATATCTTGAATCATAAATCGGCCGACACGCGTTCCGGCATCAATTGTTGTTAAAATGAATAGAGCTTCAAAGAGAATCGCAAAATGATACCAAAATGCCATCATGGCCGTTCCACCTATTACTTGTGAGAAAATATATGCCATACCTATCGCTAATGTTGGCGCACCACCTGTACGTGATAAAATTGTTTGCTCTCCAACATTTACAGCGAGATCTTTTAGTTCATTTGGTGTAATAGCAAATCCCCATGAGGAAATAACTTGAGCTGCCTGCGAAACATCTGTACCGATAAGTGCTGCGGGGCTATTAATTGCAAAATACGTTCCCGGTGTTAATACACAAGCCGCAATCATCGCCATCGCTGCTACAAACGACTCCATTAACATTGCTCCATAACCGATTGGCTGTGCGTGTCCCTCTTGCTCGATCATCTTCGGCGTCGTACCTGATGAAACGAGAGCATGGAATCCAGACACTGCACCACAAGCAATAGTAATAAATAAGAACGGGAATAAGTTTCCAGAAAACACAGGACCAGTTCCATCAATAAATTTCGAAACTGCTGGCATTTGTAAATCTGGTGCTACAATTAAGATACCGATTGCTAACCCTACAATTGTTCCGACTTTTAAAAATGTACTTAAATAATCACGTGGTGCTAAAAGCATCCAAACTGGTAATGCCGATGCGATAAATCCATATACAATAAGCATAATAGCAATTGTTTCACCACTAAATGTGAACATACTTGCAAGTGTTGGATTTTCTGCTACATACTGTCCTCCAACAAGAGATAAAATAAGTAGGATAATACCAATTACTGATCCTTCTCCAACACGACCAGGCCTAATATAGCGCATATAAACTCCCATTAAAATAGCGATAGGAATCGTTGCTGCTATCGTAAACATTCCCCAAGGACTTCCGATTAGTGCCTTTACTACGACTAACGCTAATACTGCTAATAAAATAATCATAATTCCTAAAATACCTATCATTGCAATTAGTCCTGTAACAGGTCCAATCTCATCTTTAATCATTTCTCCTAACGATTTACCATTACGTCTCATCGAAGCAAATAAAATGACAAAATCTTGGACAGCCCCCGCAACAACTACCCCAACAATAATCCAAATGGTTCCTGGTAAATATCCCATTTGTGCTGCTAAAATCGGTCCTACTAAAGGTCCCGCCCCAGCAATCGCTGCAAAGTGATGTCCAAATAAAACATATTTATTGGTCGGGACATAATCCAGACCATCATTCAAACGATGTGCTGGTGTTAAGCGTTTAGGATTTAATTCAAAGACTTTTGTTGCAATAAATAAACTGTAGAACCGATATGCAATGCTATAAACACAAACTGCGGCAAGAACAAGCCAAACCGCATTGACATGCTCACCGCGACTCACCGCCAATATCCCAAATGAAATTGCCCCGACTATGGCAACCAAACTCCATAGGAGTTTTGAGGGGAGTGTTGATTTTGCTTGTGTTGTCTCCATTCAAAACCTCTCCAATACATAATTTGTGGTTATTTTGATTTCGCTTTCTCTATTTTCTGTAGAAAAATATCTTTGTCAGTTTATCTTTTATCAAAAATGATTTATCTAATACTTTGGCATCAAAAAGGGATGATTGTTTAATCACCCCTTAGAGAATCGTGTATCTTACGTAGCAGTGCTACTCATTTACGATTATGCACGCTCTAAGTAATCACCTGTACGCGTGTCTACACGAACACTTTCTTCCTGCTGTACGAACAATGGAACACGCACCACAGCACCTGTTTCAAGTTTCGCTGGCTTACCGCCACCGCCAGAAGTATCACCACGTACACCTGGATCAGTTTCAACGATTTTCAATACCACAAAGTTCGGTGGACTCACAGTTAAAGGTACGCCATTGAACAACATGATGGTACATTTTTCATTTGAATCGTCTTTTAACCATTTCGCAGCATCACCCATTGCGGTTTTGTCAGCAGCGATTTGCTCGAAAGATACAGGGTCCATGAAGTTCCACATTTCGCCATCGTTGTAGAGGTAATCCATTTCAACTTCAACAATATCAGCGGCTTCCAAAGAGTCACCTGACTTGAAAGTTTTTTCCAATACCTTACCAGAACGCAGGTTACGCAGTTTCACACGGTTGAACGCCTGACCTTTACCTGGTTTTACATATTCGTTTTCCATGATTGAACATGGGTTGCCATCAAGCATAACCTTGAGGCCTGCTTTAAAATCATTTGTAGAATAATAGGCCATGAAAGGCGCACTCCAAACTTAAAACTCAACTCTATTAATGCTAGACTACAAGTACAGGCATAGTCCTCACACTATTTTTAACGTATGGCATGATAAACTATTTACATCAAGAGCAAAACTGGCAATCACAACTGAGTGACCTCATTACTGATCCTCTGGAGCTGTTAAATCTACTTGAGTTATCCACCGATCAGCTATTATCAGGGGCAATCCTCGCCTCTGAAAAGTTTAAATTGCGTGTCCCGCGTGCATTCGTCGAAAAAATGAGCATTGGCGATCCACTTGATCCGCTGTTGCTACAAGTCCTGCCCCATCATCTAGAACTTGAGGAACATCCTGAGTTTGTCACCGATCCACTGGGTGAAGAGGCAGCCAACCAGATGGCTGGCGTTCTACATAAATATCAGTCCCGTTTTTTACTGACCTTAACAGGTGCATGTGCAATTCACTGCCGTTACTGCTTTCGCCGTCACTTTCCCTATCAGGAAAATTTGCCTAAAAATGATGACTGGCCACATATCAAACAATATATTGAGCAAAATCCGCTGATCAATGAAGTGATTTTGAGTGGCGGAGATCCCCTAACTTTGTCAAATCGAAAAATTTCACTTTGGCTGGAACGTCTTGCCTCCCTCCCACAGATTAAAATACTGAGAATTCATTCACGTGTTCCCATCGTTATTCCAAATCGAATCGATGAAGAGCTGATTTCCATATTAAAAAACAGTAGGCTACGCATTGTAGTAGTGATACACTCAAATCACGCAGCTGAACTTGACGACTTTACTTGCTCAAAGTTATTACAGTTATCAGAACACCATATTACAGTGCTAAATCAGGCAGTTTTATTAAAAGGTGTGAATGATTCTGCAAAAACTTTGCATGAGTTGAGTTTCCGTTTATTTGAAGCCAGAGTAATGCCCTATTACCTGCATGTTTTGGATAAAGTCAAAGGGGCTCAGCATTTTGATTTAAGATCTTCAGAGATAGATCAGATATACAGTGATGTATTGGCAAGTTTACCAGGCTATCTGGTTCCGAAACTTGTGAGGGAAATTGCGGGCGAAAAAAATAAAACACCGCTTTTTGGGGTTCAAACGTTCTGAGATTGATAACACAATGATGAATAATGCTTTTTCGGATATATTTCAAATTCCAACTGTCTTGAGACGGGATAAACTCAGCTTTTGCGACACCAATTCAAAAAGCTTGAATGAATGGATTTCCAACCTGTCCATCATGCAGTTGGGCGATACCTCCAAAGCACTATTTGCAGCCCTGTTGGAACTCAGCGAACTTGAGTGTTCTGAGACACTGCGTTTCGATCTGGTACAAATTTTACATCCCACAATTGAAAATGTACTGGGTAGTCTGGAAAAGAACTTTTTTAATCAGGGTGTCATCAGTTCAGACCGCAATGAACACATCATTGAACTGGCCATGTTGTTACGCTGTTATTTTGCGGCTATCTACATCAATATCGTGCGTCGCAGCAGTGACCAGCTCGATAATCAGAAATTTTCAATCTTTGCACTAAACCAGAAAAAGAACTTACAAACCGCCAGAACCCTGGCAACTTTTCAGGCCTTGCAACAACTGACCCAACTTCTCTATCAGCAACATATGCTCTATAGTGAACCTGTTGCAGGACAATGGCTGATTTCCCATCAACTTTATGAGGCTGCACTCACCCATAAATACCACCAGACCAATCTGGAACAGATTCAGGGCAGTAAACCCAACTCTCTCAGCAATATTTCCCAGGCCTATGCCCAACTAATTTTGATGGATATTTTTAATACCAATCAAATTCGCCAGTCTGAAATTCAGGCATTGTTCCAGTGTAGTTTTGACTGGGCAAAAATGCTTCAGATTCTGTCTAAGGAGACTGACCTGACCAAGTATGTGGTAGACACCAGCAAAGACCACCCACCCATCTATAATAAAAAGCAAAGCTCAGGGTTTAATCCCAATGTTTTTATCAGCACCAATACCTTGCTGGACCATGTCACAGCAACCTTACATAAAAATGCTGAATATATTTCCAAGAATGAAAAAATCTACCTGACCCCTGCACTCAAGTTCCATGTTCAGACCATTCTTGGAACCACAGCAGAGCGTCGTCATGAACGTTATGAATATTCAGCCCAGTTGCATATCTGTTTTGGTTTGCTAACCGCACATTTTTATCTATCCAAAGCCAAAAATTTTGATGAGACCTTGTTGCTGGAGCATCACTTCAATTTACAAAACGAATCGAGATTTATGTCCTCATGGGATAAAAAGCTTTCTGAAAACAATGAGGAATCAAGCATCCAGCGCTTAAGCCGTGAAAGCAAGGTCGTTTACCAATCCGACATACTGGATATCAGTGTCAATGGTTACCGTATTAAATGGTCAGGAGAAGCCCCTAAAAACTTAAGAACAGGTGAATATATTCTGGTCAAGGAAACCTCACATGGGCACTGGCGTGGCGGCGTGATTCGCTGGCTTAAACAGTCAACCGAGAAAAGTCTGGAACTGGGATTGGAGGTTCTTGCTCAGGAAATTTTCCCATGTGCGGTACGCGTTCAGGCTGATCGGCATATGAGTAACTACCATCCAGCACTTTTATTAAAAAACCAGAATCTGGATGAAACCAAAACAACTTTAATTTTACCTGGTTCACAAATTTTTAGGGAACATCAGGCCATTCATTTACGATTGGGGAAAGAGGAAGTAAAAGTGTATTTATTAAACGCACAATTAATTACCCAGAGTTTTGTTCAATTTGATTTTGAACTGCTAAATGAAGAGGAACAGTCCATTCTTCATAAATTCATGTCACAAAATAATATGGATACCAATGATCAAGATTTATGGGAAGCATTGAAGTGAGAAATTCTTTACTCTCTAAAAAGTTAAAACGAACTGAAACCCGCTTACTCATTATTGATGATAACCAGTTACGTTATAACCAGATTCTGGAGTTATTCGCCAATCAGGAGCATCAGGTCAAGGCGACCTTGCTTGACGACCTCAAGGCATTTGAGAAGCAACTGAATCTTCCCTGGGATATGGTTATTTTTGGACGTGCGTACGACCTAAAGATTGAACAGACTCTTTCAGTGATTCAGGCATCCTCACAGCCTAACCTCCCTGTACTGTTACTTGAACCAGATGACTACAAAGCTGATCAATATCAGACGTATATCCATAAAGGGATTTATGATGTCCTAAATCTTAAATCACCTGAAAATTTTTATATCAGTATTATTCGAGCCCTGTCCTATAGCCGCTTGGTTCAGGCGGAACATCGCCTACTCAGTGAATTGGAAGCAGCACAAACCCAGGCGCAGTCACTGGTTGCAGAAACCCATAAAGCGGTCGCAATTTTGCAGGAAGGCATTCATATTACGGCCAACACAGAATATGCACAGCTTTTTGGATTCAGCAATGCAGACGATTTAATTGGCCTACCCATTCTGGACGTTTTGCAGCCTGAAGAACTAGGTCAGTTTAAACTGCGTTTTAAGAAAATTTCACAGGGACAGTTCGAACAAGGGCGATTTGAACTTCGCACCCAAAACCCAAGTGTAAAAAACAGTGCATTACAGGTTGAGTTCCTTCCTTCAGGAAATGAGGATGAAATCCAGCTGAACATCGAATGTGAGTCCACCATTCAGTCTTCAGCGACAATACCAGTTGTTACTTCTTCTGAAAAAACTTCAGTCCTGAATACTGCCCTGCAACATATCAACCGACAACTTGCAAACCACCCAGCCAATGCCAATGCGCTGGTTTTATTTAGCCTCTATAGCTGTCCAAACGAAGTATTCCAGACTGACTGGCGTGCCACCAAGGCTTATTTCGCCAACATTGCAGGTTTTATTAAGGAACAGGTCAATGTCCCTGTCTGTCAGGTGGACCATGCGCTTTATGTTGCCTTGTTTCAAGCAGAATCAGCCAATGTACTCAACTCACTTCTGATTGGATTGAACAGCCTAAAAAAACCGCAGTTACTGGTGACTGAGAATTATACATTCCCCCTACACCTGAAACTGGGCTACAGTGAACTTGCCCAGCCAATTGCAGACGAAGCCAGTTTTGAAAAAATTCTCACCAAGGCCTTCTCACTGGATTTACCAACGATTGACAGCCCGAAAATTGATGCAGATATTGGTTTAACAACCGAACAGATTCCAAGCAATGTAGAGCTAAGCCTGTTACAGGAACTCAGGCAAAAACTGGATGCAGGCGATATCCATCTGAAATACCAGCAGCTTTATGACAAGCAGGATCAACATACCCATACTTATGAAGTGTCGGGTGGTTTTATCCATAACAATCAATGGCAGGATATCGCTGATCTGGGTGATTTAAAGGATGATCCTGAATTATCAGTTCAACTGGACCGCTGGATACTGGTTGAGGCATGCAAGCAGTTGCATAACTTTATTACCCAGTATCCTAAAGCGAAATTGATTGTAAACCTCAATCACCATATCTTGTTGAATGACAAGAAACTGCCTGAGCTGGTTGCCAAGTTACTCACCATTGTTGGTAGTAAACAGGCTCACCCACTGATTCTGCAATTCTCAGAACAGGCCCTACAGCAGAACCTGTCTCAGGCACAGCCACAAATTGCCTTACTGCGACAACATGGGGCAGAGATTTCCATCCGTGGTTTTGGCGACTCATTGTATAGTGACAGCATACTTCAACAGATTGATACCCAATATCTCAGCCTCCATAGCAAGCTGGCAAAAATGCTGGGGTCTGAAAAACAGATGGCGGCACTACAGGAAAAGATTCTACACTTTATTGCCCAAAAACCTGTTGAGATTTTCCTGACTGAACTCAATGATATGAACCAGTTTGCCAATGCATGGAATGTAGAGGCCCGTTTCCTACAGGGTAACTATTTCCAGAAGAAACTGGACCGTTTAACGGACGTGCAAGACCAATAAATTCACATAGGGCGTATTCAATACGCCCTATATCTAAAAATTATAATCATAAAAAAACGGGCATATTGCCCGTTTTTTGTTTTCTTGATATTAACGCTTGATAGAACGCGACATACCAGAGAAACGTTGCTTGAATTTGTCGATACGGCCGCCAGTGTCCACATTCTTTTGTTTACCAGTATAGAATGGGTGGCAAACTGAACATACGTCAAGGTAAATTGTTTCTTTACCAAGCGCAGAACGAGTTTCGATCACATTACCACATGAACAGGTAGCAACTAATGTTTGGTATTTAGGGTGAATATCGGCGCGCATGGTCGATGCTCCTATTTAGCAAGAAAGGCTTAAGCTGTTATCGCAATTGATCACTCTCAACATGAGGAAAGCTAAGTGTTTTCACACTCGCAGATCAACACCACAACAGACCATTTCTTTTGACTCACCGAGACTCCAGGTCAGAGCAAAGCCAACAAGTGGCGAATATTATACACCAATAAATTCAATTTTGCGAACTATTCCTGACCTGATTTTGACCAGTGATTGGCGATTATCCCACACACCATCAACTGAATTTGGTGGAAAATCATAATCGGCAACACAATCATCCCCAATGGTTGCCCAATAAACAAGATTTGTGCCATTGGGACACCACTGGCCAGTGTTTTCTTGGAACTACAAAAGAAAATGGTGATTTGATCAGCACGGTTAAAGCCCAGCCATTTGGGCAGATATAAAGCAAGCAACATCACTACAGTCAGCAGAACAGAACATGCAACCGTTAAATAAAGCAGCGTCAAGCCACTCACCTGATACCATAAACCAGCCACCACGGCACTACTGAAAGCACCGTATACCACCATCAAGATCGAACCCTGATCAAAAGCCTTTACCAGACTCGGCAGCTTGAGCATATAAGGGAAAATATAAGGACGTAATAACTGCCCCAAAATAAAAGGAACCAGTAACAATAAGATGATTTGAATAATCGACTTGGTTGGATCAAAACCATGCTGGCTTTGCCCGAGAATAAAATAGCTGACCAAAATTGGCGTAATAAACATGCCAATGATATTGGAAAAAGATGCGCTACACACTGCCCCAGCAACATTGCCCTTTGCCATTGAGGTAAATGCAATGGAGGACTGTACTGTTGATGGCAGGAAGCACATGAACAGGAAACCCCAATACAACTGCTGACCTAAAAGAGGTTCCAAAATGGGTTTTGCCAGTAACCCAATGGCTGGGAAAATCACAAAAGTAAAGACAAATACCAAGGCATGCATTTTCCAGTGCAACATCCCCTCAACCACTGCTTCACGTGAGAGTTTTGCACCATGTAAAAAGAACAGGATAGCAATTGCGACAGTTGTGAGAATATTAAAATAATGTGCAAGCTGACCTGATACTGGAATAAAGGTCGCCAATATCACCATTGTAATTAATAATATTGTAAAACGATCCAATGCCAATAATTTCAACATAATAATTACGCTCACTGCTAAAAAAATTCTGAATCTAAGATATTTTTTTATTCAACAAGTATATAAAATAAAAAAATATTTTGATTCAACACAATATAATAAACCTCTTGCGACAATAAAAACTGCCTCAATATAGATTTCATGAAATATCAGAAATTAAACCGTTTTTCAGATTCTGAATTCAAGCGCTTGGTTGGCGTACCTCGACCAGTTTTCAGTGAAATGGTCGAAGTTTTAAAAGATGCAGAATCACTTAAAAAGAAATCAGGGCGTCCTTATACTTTAGCTATAGAGGATCAATTATTATTAACACTCAATTACTTACGGAATTATAACACTCAATTGGAATTGGTGGCAAATTACCATATCGCTGAAAGTAATGTGAATCGAACCATTAAAAAGGTTGAAGATGCATTAATGAAATCAAGGCGTTTTACCCTGCCAAAACGAAGCATTACAACAGCAGACGAACAATTTAACTGGGTCATTATTGATGCTACAGAATGTTCAATAGAACGTCCCAAAAAAAAATCAGAGTAAGTTCTACAGTGGTAAAAAGAAGAAACATACGCTAAAAGCCCAAGTGATCTATCATCCGAAGAGCAAACAAATCATAGGAGTAGATATATCTTCTGGCAGTCAGCATGATATTAAATTGGCAAGAAAAACAGTTAAGAAATTCAAACATTGTGAATATGTTATGACCGATTTAGGGTATTACGGATTAGAGCAAGATGGCTTTAAATTGTTGATGCCAATCAAAAAAAAGAAAAAATTTCCATTATTTAAAGTTGAGAAAAAGTACAATAAAATGATTGAAAAAATACGAGTTGTGATCGAACACATTAATAGTCAATTGAAAAGATTTAGAATACTCAGTGAACGCTATCGAAATAGACGGAAAAGATTCGGTTTGCGCATTAACTTAATTGCCGCACTGGTAAACCGGATGAACTTGCAATAACGACTTTCGCAAGAGGTCTAATGACAATCGATTATTGAATAGAAAGCCCTTTATTAATAAAGGGCTTATATTTTTTACTCATCAGGATATTCAAAGCGGTAACCCACTCCATACACCGCCTGAATCCATTCATGGCGATTGCCTGTATCGGCGGCTTCGGTGATTTTACGGCGCAGGTTTTTAATATGGCTGTCTATCACCCGATCAGCCACATCAAAGCTGTCAGGGTTAATATGATCTAACAATTGCGCACGTGAATACACCTGCCCAACATGCTCCAAAAATAATTCCAATAAACGGAATTCTGTCGGTGTTAAAGTGAGTGTTTTTTGCTGATACCAGATGCGTTGCTGCGCCTTATCAATACGGAATAAATCATCTTGTTCAGGTTCAGCCTTACGCTCCAAACGGCGTAACACCGCCTGAACACGTGCCACCAGCTCTTTCGGACTAAAGGGTTTACAGATATAGTCATCTGCGCCCATATTTAAGCCCAACACGCGGTCAATTTCTTCAGTCCGTGCTGTTACCATGATAATCGGCAAATCAGACTGTTCACGTACTTTACGGCATATGGTTAAACCATCCATACGAGGAACCATCAAGTCTAAAATCATGAGACTGGGTTTACGTTGTTGAAACTGGGTATAAGCATCCTGACCATCATGAAACATACTGACTTCAAAACCAGCCGCCTCTAAATAATCCCGAACCAGCTCTGCCAGTTCAACCTCATCCTCAACCAACATAATGTGTTTCATGGTCTTCATCCTATCCATTATCCTCAAGCAAAGAGGAGCTAAAAAGTTATTTGATCTGTTTTGGGAAAGTCAGCACACAACGCAATCCACCTAAAGGTGAATGATTAAAAGCAAGTGAACCACCTAAAGCCTGCGCAAGTTTACAAGACAAAGCCAAACCTAAACCTGTTCCGCCAGTGCTACGGGTACGGGAGTCATCCACACGATAAAAACGCTCGCCTAAACGCGCCAACTGCTCATCACTTACCCCAAATGGGCTATCATCCACATACAGTACCCATTCATGCTCATTTTGTTGAGTGTGAATCTGTATTTTTCCACCCTGTTCCGTGTAACGCACACAGTTCCCTAACAAATTGACGATAATCTGTTTAAAGCGGTCACGGTCTAAAGATAACAACGCTCCCTCACCTGACAGTGAAACTTCCAACTGATTCTGCTCAAAAGTCGATTTAAAGTTGTCAACCTCCTGCAACACCACATCCCAAGGGTTGACTTCAGCAAAATAGCATTTCAACTGCTGCGCATCTGCCTGTGCCAAATCCGCCAAATCTTGTGTTAGCTTCTTTAAACTACTCACTTGACGCATCATTGCATCAAGGTGCTCGGGGGTTGCTTTACGAATTCCATCCTGCATCGCTTCAATCTGTGCTTGTAACACAGCCAAAGGCGTTTTTAATTCATGAGAAGTATCTGCGACCCATTGACGGCGCGATTCCTCATGTTGATGCAAAATATCAGCCAAATGATTCAGTTGATTAGATAAATCTCCCAATTCATCATTTCGCTTAATCATAACCTGATGTTGGTAATTTCCACGCGTTAATTCCAACGTCGCATTGAGCAAACGTTGAATTGGCTTTTTAAAATAAGTTGCCATCAATAACGCAGCCACCAAACTGGAAAGCACCGTTAAGGCGTAAACTAAAAGCAAATAACGCTTTTGATTACTAAAGAAATTGATACTTGATGCATCATCCTGATCCAATACGGGTTTTAAGCCGAGATAACCCACAACTTTTTGATCGACCAAAATTGGACGATAGGCTATTTGATCAGTTGCAGGTTCGCCCACAATAAATTGGTGTTTTTCATCATATAAAGACAGTCTTGAACTTAAACCTAAACGATCTGGAATTGATACAAAACGCTTTTTAACGTGTTCAGATGATGAACTAGATTTGCTCTCTTGCTTGTCATCTTTCGCATCTTTCTTTAATCGAAATTGGCTCGGACTCAAAGGAAAACGTAAGCCTTCAAAGGGTTGATATTCTGATGGTAAATTTTGTTTAAGAATCTTTAATTCTTCATCATTAAAAATCTGACGATTTTTTAATTCGGTGTTGTTTTGAGCTAAATTGGGTGAAAGCGACAATAATGTATGGTCATTAAAATAACGTTGCTGTAACGCAATATCATACTGACGGCGCAACCACCACTGAGACAAGCGATCATAATCATCAGGTGCTGCGTTCCCTTCAATTTGTAAAATTTGCGCCTGAATGGCATTCCCCCAGTCATGATAAACCGTATAAACATTACCTAGATTCGCAATCAAACGATCTAATTTTTGCATTTCCACATCAGCAACATAACGTGCAAAGTTCTTTTGCATGGTCCAATGCAATACCCCTAAACTGATTGTTGCAATCACTAAGGTAGTCAGTAATACCGTTAAAAATAAACGTATGGCTAAAGGCATGCGACGAACATTCAAAAGCGAAATCTCAATAGTGTTCTATTTATGGATTGTAACCAACATGGTTCAAAAAAACTCTCCATTCTTTCTTCATCTTTATTATCTAATCTTTAACAATCGAATGTTAACTGACTACGCAGGATAAAATAATGAACAAGACAAAAATCGTATTAATGACAACTCTTCTCGGTTCTGTTTTAGGTTTGGCTGCCTGCCAAGTAACACCTTCAGAACAAGGAATGAATCATGACCGCCACCGCCACGAAATGCAACGTCAACCACCAACCCCTGAACAACGTGCAGAATGGCAAGCTAAACGCGAACAACGTCAAGAACAACGAGAACAAATGCGTGAAGAACATCGACTACAGAGAGCACAGATCGAGAAAGCCTGTCAGGGTAAACGCATCGGTGAGCGTGTGAATGTTCAATGGAACAACCGTACCATTGAGGGGACATGCGAAGTGCGCTTTACCCCAGATCAGGCCAACTTTAAACGTCAGGCTTAATTACCTCTCCCTCCTCTTCCTCAAGGGCGCATTAAACGCCCTTTTTTTGTCTACACAGCTGCTTACGATTTTCGACATGCAGTTCGAGTTAAAACCTAAAAAATCACCTACAATCTATATGCTTAAACAGGTTGAACCACAAACTTTGACTTAGCAGTCACTCAGAAATGACCTGTAAAAGCTTGTACCGAACGATGACTTGCTGCACGATTAGCAGTACAAAATGCTGCCATTGGGCACATTTATCATTGACTAAGATTATAACTCTGGTTTAACCAGTATTGAGGAAAATGCTATGCCACAATACAAAGCACCCTTACGTGATATGCAGTTCGTATTGCACGAATTATTAAATGCTGAAGCACATTACGCGAAACTTCCTGCATTTCAAGGCACCGTAAGCCGCGAATTGGTTGATCAATATTTAGAAGCAGCAGCTGATTTCTGTGAGAATGAACTTTCTCCTATCAACCAATCAGGCGATCGTGAAGGTTGTACTTGGAATGATGGTGTTGTTACAACACCTACAGGCTTTAAAGAAGCGTATCAAAAATACATCGAACTTGGCTTCCCATCTCTTTCTGCTGAAGAGCAATATGGCGGTCAAGGTCTACCTGTTTCTCTAGGAAACGTGATTTCAGAAATGGTAGGTACAGCAAACTGGGCATGGGGCATGTACCCAGGTCTTTCTCATGGTGCTGTACGTACTTTAGAACATCACGGTTCAGATGAACAAAAAGCAACCTATCTACCAAAGCTTGTTTCAGGTGAGTGGACGGGTACCATGTGTTTAACCGAATCTCATGCAGGTTCTGACTTGGGTATTATCCGTACCAAAGCTGAACCGCAAGCAGACGGCAGCTATGCAATTTCTGGCGAGAAAATCTTTATCTCTGCTGGTGAACATGACATGGCTGACAACATTGTTCACATCGTTCTTGCACGTTTACCAGGTGCACCTAAAGGCACTAAAGGTATTTCGCTCTTCATCGTACCTAAGTTCCTTGTAAATGCTGATGGTTCAGTTGGCGAGCGTAACGCTGTACGTTGTGCTTCGATCGAACACAAAATGGGTATCCATGGTAACGCAACTTGTGTGCTCAACTTTGATAAAGCAAAAGGTTACTTGATCGGACCAGAAAACCGCGGCCTAAACTGCATGTTCACATTCATGAACACTGCACGTATTGGTACAGCCGTTCAAGGTCTTGCTGCATCTGAAGGTTCTTTCCAAGGTGCTTTAGCATATGCGAAAGATCGTTTAGCAATGCGTTCACTTTCAGGTCCTAAAGCGCCTGAAAAAGAAGCAGATCCAATCATTGTGCATCCTGCGGTACGTAACATGCTGTTGACGCAGAAAGCATTTGCAGAAGGTGGTCGCGCACTAGTGCATCTGTTGTGTCTACACGCAGATATCGTTGAACAAGGTGCAACTGAAGAAGATCGTAAATTCTCTGACAACATCTTGTCTCTTTTAACCCCAATTGCAAAAGCGTTCTTAACTGAAACAGGTTCAGAGTCAGCAAAACACGGTATTCAAGTATTGGGTGGTCATGGTTTCATTTCAGAATATGGTATGGAACAAATTGCACGAGATACACGTATTTCTACCATTTATGAAGGAACCACTGAGATTCAAGCACTTGACCTTTTAGGCCGTAAAGTGTTGGGTACACAAGGTGCAATGTTGAAAGACTTCACCAAAATCATCCATAAATTTGTTGAAGCAAACAAAGACAATACTGCAATGCAAGAATTCATTGCACCATTGGCTGCTGCAAACAAAGAATGGGGCGATATCACGATGCAAATCGGTATGCGCGCAATGCAAAACCCTGATGAAGTTGGTGCAGCTGCAGTTGATTACATGTATTTCTCTGGTTATGTCACACTAGCTTACCTATGGGCACGTATGGCATTGGTCGCACAAGAAGCACTTGCAGCGGGCACCACCGATGTAGACTTCTACAATGCGAAAGTAGCGACTGCTCGCTTCTACTTCAAGAAGATCTTGCCACGTGTTCGCTCACACGTAGATGTGCTTTCAACTGGCGTTGCGCCATTGTTTGAACTTGACGCGGAACACTTCGCGTTCTAATCATAGATTAGAGTGAGATGCAACGTTCATCACAGAAAAAGGACTGGTCAGTTTTGACCGTCCTTTTTTTGTTTAATCAATGCTAAATTTACACTATTCAATTTATTTGTTCGTTTTATTTGATCACTTTGCACATGACCTGTGCGTAAAAAGGAACGATTATGCCAATTTACAATGCACCTTTAGCAGACATGAAATTCATCTTAAATGATGTATTTAAAGCAGAACAATTCTGGCAGTCTAATGAGAATCTTGCTCATGTAGATGCTGCAACCGCCGAAGCAATTTTAGAAGAAATGGCAAAGTTTGCCCAAAACGTGACGCATCCATTAAACCGTACTGGTGATGAAGAAGGTGCACGTTGGGTTAACGGTGAAGTATTCACACCAGAAGGATTTAAAGAAGCATTCCGTCAATACGCTGAAGGTGGTTGGATTGGCCTAGGTGCTGATGAGGAATGGGGCGGTCAAGGCATGCCTAAAATGCTGACAGTATTGGCTGACGAAATGTTATTCGCCACTAACCCATCATTCTTGTTGTATCCACTACTGTCTGTCGGTGCAGGCATGGCGTTAGACAGCTATGCATCACAAGAACAGAAAGAAACGTATTTACCTAAAATCTACTCTGGCGAATGGTCAGGCACCATGTGCTTAACTGAACCGCATGCAGGTACAGATTTAGGGATTATTAAAACTAAAGCTGAACGCAATGAAGATGGTACTTATAATATTACAGGTACTAAGATCTTCATTACAGGTGGTGATCACGACCTCGCAGAAAATATCATTCACTTAGTTCTTGCAAAAACACCTGATGCACCTGCGGGTTCACGTGGTATTTCTTTATTCATCGTGCCGAAATACATTGTAAATGCAGATGGTTCTTTAGGTGAACGTAACCCTGTTGGTCCTGGTTCAATCGAACATAAAATGGGGATCAAGGCATCTGCAACTTGTGTCATGAATTTTGATGCTGCAAAAGGTTATCTGGTTGGTAAAGAAAACGAAGGTCTTGCAGCCATGTTCGTGATGATGAACTATGAACGTTTATCAATGGGTATCCAAGGTCTTGGCGCTTCTGAATTTGCTTACCAAAATGCAGCTCAATATGCGACTGATCGTTTACAAGGTCGTAGTGCTTCTGGTGTTAAATCTCCAGGCAAACCTGCGGATAGCATCTTAGTTCATGGTGATGTTCGTCGTATGTTATTGAATGTACGTGCAAATAATGAAGCATCTCGTGCATTTGCAGTATATGTAGGTCAACAGCTTGATATCACTAAATTCTCTACTGATGCAGAAGCAGTGAAAAAAGCCAATGACCGTGTCGCGCTTTTAACACCTATCGCTAAAGCTTATCTAACAGATACAGCATTCCAAGCAACGCTAGATGCACAAATGGTATTTGGCGGTCATGGTTTTATCCGTGAATGGGGTATGGAACAATGTATCCGCGATCTTCGTATTGCTCAAATCTATGAAGGAACGAACGGTGTTCAATCACAAGATTTAATCGGTCGTAAAGTGATTAAGAATGGTGGTGCTTTCATCGCTGAATACATTGCTGAAATTCGTGACTTTGCAAATACATTAGATGCAGATTTGAACTTCATTAAAGATGCAACTTTAGATGCAGCAACTGAAGTAGAAGCAGTTACTCAGTTCATTATTGAGCAAGCAGCTGAAAATGTAGATTTCCCGAATGCTGCTGCGGTGGATTATCTACATGCAGTTGGTCTACTTAGCTTTGCTTATATGTTTGCTAAGATCGCTGCTGCTGCAAAAGACAAATCTGGTGATTTCTACCAAAACAAACTTGCTTTGGCACAGTACTTTGTTGACCGTATTTTGCCAGAACTTGATTCTCGCCTTGCGAAGATCAAAGCAGGTTCTGACTTGATCATGAACTTCAGCGAAGATTACTTTACAAACCAAGCTTAATTCTAGTTCGGTTTTAAAAACTGCCTAAATCATTTGGTTTAGGCAGTTTTTTTATGACCGTTGTAAAATCAGCATAAAAATTGCATCCATTTTTATGATCATGTTGAGTACATTAAATTTCCATGTCTAGTTCAAAAGAGAAACTTGAAGACCTACAACGTCTATTCGACCGTTTAGGTCACTATGCGGTCGAAGCCTTTCATTATTTAGCGCTGTTTATTATCGGCTGTATGATCGCATGGTCAGCCGTGCATACGGTGATTGAAATCCTGACCGTTAAGCAATATGCAAGCATTGACGATATTCTGCTGTTATTTATCTATCTTGAACTGGGGGCGATGGTTGGGATTTATTTCAAGACCAATCACATGCCCGTGCGCTTTCTGATCTATGTGGCAATTACCGCACTGACCCGTTTACTGATTGCTGATATTCAGCACAATCATAAAGCATCAATGGATCAGGTCATCATCACAGGATCCATTTTGATCTTAGCTTTGGCCATTCTGATTGTCCGTTTTGCTTCATGGAACTACCCCTCTGTGATCCGAAGCAAAGAGCAGGAACAACAACTTCCTGCAAATAAGACACCACGACCACAAGATGATGAACTGGCATAAATAAAAAAAGCAGGCTTGATGCCTGCTTTTGATCACTCATGTTATGCAACCCGATAGACACGGTATTTTGAATCCACCAGTACATATTTGCCCTGTACCTGCATCCAGTTATAACCACGTGGTGGTTCATACAAGCGATGTAGGCGGTAGTTTGACACCACATAGCGGTTGCTACGGAATGCCGATGGTAAACGCTCGCCACGTTTAAAGTTTACTCGTTGTCCATAATGGTTTCCACGCTCTGCATTTGACCATCGCGGTGGATCTCTATGATCATTTCGGTGGTCATTTCGATCGTAACGCTGCTCATAACGATCTTTATAGTCGTGATGATTGTTCCAACGATTTGAATCTGCCATTGCTGAAGCAGATGCACCAAACATTAAACTTGATACCAACAACATAACTGTCTTTTTCATTGTTTGATCCTCTGTTTTGATCTGAACTCAGATTAAGAGAAACTCAAGGAGAAACCATGAACAAATCCAGCGACATTGCAAAGCTTTGTAATGAAATCCAAGAAATTATGGAGGTCATTATCAAGGCACAATTTCAAAAATACCCAAGAAATCAGCGAATAATTTCAATGGTGAAATTATCATCGGTTACCAAGAGATAACGTCCATCCACCATGACCCAGTGTCGACCACGTGGCGGCTCACGCAAGGAATAATAGTCCCAGTCACGAACCACATAACGCTCACTACGAAACTCACCAGGCAGCTCATTCCCCACTACAAAAGACTCACGGCGATAACTACCCTCATATTGGGTATCTGGATAATATTCAATCCGAACACTTGGTCGATGCTTGGGGTAAGAGTGGTTATTATTTTGATAGGGCTGATAATAATAGCCTTTTGGTGGCGCAGTGGGGGTATAGCGCTGACTTGAAAAGGCAAATGGGTTCTGTGCAGGCTGCTGATAAGATGGCGAAGCCTGATGCGAGGAGCGGCGCTCCACCCCACTATAACCGCTCCAGGCATTATCGGCGTAAACCATTGCGGGGAGACAGCTCAACACACTGATAAAAGCATAAACATCGTATTTAGATCGCAACATTGCCCTCTCCCATCATCAAATCCTAACCTTTATTTTAGAGCAAAAAATCAGCAATGACTGTTACCATTCGCTACCATTCAGGGCAAATCAAGGATGAAATAAGGAGGGATTTTTCGTCGAGTTTGAGAATATGCTAAAATCCATTTTTCAGTTTTGGGGCAATGTCAGTGTCTGAAATGAATTTTGATCGTCTCTATCAATTCTTCTGTAAGGTTCCAAGTGTACAGGAATCCAGAATCGTGGCGCATGGTACAGATGGTCAACATGCATGGTGGTTTAAGTTCAATATTGATGTTGAGCATCCTTTGGCATGGCAAACCGTTCAGGAACTTGGGCATATACTGAATTATTTATCCACCAATGAACGCCTGCCAACCCAGTTTTTTCCTGTTTCACCGCCACCCTATATGAATGGTGAAGCCAAAGACTTTCTGGCTTGGGTAATCCAGTGTAATCATGCTGAGTTTAGTCCTGATGTAGTGTGTGACTGGCTGGAAGCACGACTTCCAGCGCCTGTGGAAGATGAAAGCCAGTGGAAAATCAAAACGGATCTTAATGAACTCGATCCGTTGGCTGATAAAGACTTAGATCAATTGATTCCACCGAATCCGCAATAAAAAAGAGGCTTAAAGCCTCTTTTTTTTTAGAAAGTCGATAAACCCGACCATTCCATAAAACGATAGAGCCAGTATTTCACTTTTGACTCATCTGCATATTTTGAATAATCGACTGTCACCTGACGAGCATTGGCATTGCTCCACGCCGCATCAAAATATTGTCCTGCATCTTTAAACACCTGCGCCTGTGCTGAGCCAACCACTCGCATATCAGTTTCAAGGTTATAATTTTTCAGGTTACGTGCAGTGAAGTTCGCTGAACCCAAAATTAGCTCAGCTTGCTGGGCATTGTATTTGAACAGCATTTTGCTATGGCACTGTTCGCCATGTGTATCACACCAACGGATCGGGATGCCTGCGGCATGTAGCTCCGAAGCCACCTGACGGTTTGGAATGCCATTTTTTTGACGACCAAAGGCATCCTTGTTTGAGTCAATCATTAAACGAATATTCACACCACGTTGCTGTGCCTGCTTCAATGCCTCAATAATTTTGCGCTCAGACAGATAGAACATGGCCATATCCAGATGTTCCTTAGCCTTTGCTTCATGAATCATTTTTAACACAGCATCATAAATGGCTTTTTCAGTCAGCACCTGAACCTGTGGCAGGCTTTTATCTTCAGTGAATCCACCCATAATTACAAAAGGACTAGAACCCTGCGACATTTGCGCAACCGCCTGTTCAGTTTTAAGCACATCAATGGCCGTTGGTCCATCAACGACT
>NZ_DDAH01000243.1:2919-3805 GCF_002333245.1 Acinetobacter sp. UBA2063 | reverse complement strand
GCGTCCTTGACCGCTTCTTTCAAAGCTTCGCCTTCAAGTGCAGTTTTGTGGTAGTCGATGTTGGTATAACCCGCTGCATTTAAGGTATCGATGGCATTTTGATGCACACCTTCCAATAAAAGAAAACGGATTTTGTCTTTAGGTAGAGAAAGATGTTGGCTCATTACGGCTCCGCTACAAAGGCCAAAATTTAGTTGCCGTATCATAGCATAGAGCGTGCAGTTATAGATATTTGCTTTAAAATTACCACAGCAGAATTGCTGATAATTTTTCAGCTTTACAGGAATTTTATGGCTGATACACATTTTGTTGTGATGGTATCGTGATCCTGAGCTTTATCCCTTGCCTGCTTCAATGTAAAATGCAGTAATTGATGGTCAAACCTCAACAAGACAGGGGTTGTGCCGTCCTGTGGCGTTTCTATATTCTGGATGTTGCTGTAATCTTGTGAATGTTTTTAAAAACATGAGTTTACTACCCAGAAATCCGATATTTATTTCTTGCAGGCCCGTAAACGATGAATGCTTCAGTTGATTTAACACCTGAGTTATTGACCCAAATAACGGCAATTGTGGGTGAAAACCGTATTAAAACCGATGCCGATAGTCTGCAAAACTGGGGGCGGGACCATACTAAACATTTTGACCCGAACCCATCAGTCATCGTTTTTCCATCAAGCACGGAGCAGGTTCAGGCGATTGTGAAACTTGCCAACCAGTTCAATGTTGCAATTACGCCATCAGGTGGTCGTACAGGACTTTCAGCAGGTGCGGTGGCAACCAATGGCGAGATCGTGATTAGCTTTGACAAGATGAATCAAATCTTGGAATTTTTGCCAGCAGATCGTATGGTTCGCGTTCAAGCGGGTGTTGTGACTGAACAATTG
>NZ_DDAH01000243.1:0-2764 GCF_002333245.1 Acinetobacter sp. UBA2063 | reverse complement strand
CAATTGCAAAATTATGCCGAACAACAAGGCATGTATTACCCAGTTGATTTTGCATCTACAGGTTCTAGTCAAATTGGTGGAAATATCGGAACTAATGCAGGCGGTATTAAAGTCATCAAATACGGTATGACACGTAACTGGGTGCTTGGCTTAACGGTTGTGACGGGTAAAGGCGATATTTTACGTTTAAACAAAGGCATGATTAAAAATGCGACGGGTTATGCGTTGCAGCATTTGTTTATCGGTGGTGAAGGCACATTAGGTTTAGTGACTGAGGCTGAGATTAAACTTGAGCGTAAGCCACAAAACTTACAAGTCATGGTATTGGGTACGCCTGACTTTGAAGCAGTAATGCCTGTATTACATGCTTTCCAAAAAGAAATCGACTTAACTGCATTCGAGTTCTTTGGTGAAGTGGCAATGCAAAAAGTGTTGGATCGTGGTCATGTACAACGTCCATTTGAAACAACTTGCCCATTCTATGTATTACTCGAATTTGAAGCGCCATATGAACCGATTATGGACAAAGCAATGCAGATTTTTGAGTATTGTATGGAACAAGGTTGGGTGATTGATGGGGTAATGAGCCAAAGCTTAGAACAAGCACAGAGCCTATGGCGTTTACGTGAAGATATTTCGGAATCGATTGCGCCGTATATTCCTTATAAGAATGATATTTCAGTGTTGATTACGCATGTCCCTGCCTTTATCAAAGAGATTGATGCGATTGTTGCGGATAATTATCCAGACTTTGAAATCTGCTGGTTTGGTCATATTGGTGACGGTAACCTGCACTTAAATATTTTAAAACCTGAAAATCTGACCAAAGATGAATTCTTTGCCAAGTGTCAGGTGGTGAATAAATATGTATTTGAGACCGTGAAAAAATATGATGGTTCTATTTCTGCCGAGCATGGTGTCGGAATGACCAAGAAACCATATTTAGAATATTCACGTTCACCTGAAGAAATTGAATATATGAAAGCATTGAAATTGGCATTTGACCCGAATGGGATTATGAATCCTGGGAAATTATTTGATCTTTAATGCTTGATTAGATAAAAGAATTTCTGCTAAAAGCGTATCGAAAGATGCGCTTTTTTGTTATACCTAGAACTTAATAAGTAACCGAACTTTAATATTACAACGACTTTTAATGAAAATATCTCATATTTTATTATTTTCTATTTTAAATATTCTTGCTATTAAGAATAGCCATGCTTTAACTGAAAGTCAGGAAAAAGTACAAGCTCATTATTATCAGTAGAGGGGTAATACCCCCATTTTTAATTGAATTAATGGGTAGAAAATCTAAAGCCCTTGTTATTGTTTAAAAATAGGTGGACAACCATTTACTGACATATGAGGTCGTTCATGATTATAAAAGTACTGCCAGTCAGTTGTATAGTCCTGCACCTCGCTCAGATCTCGAAATAAATATTGATTTAGACATTCATAACGTACTGTACGATTAAATCGCTCAACATATGCATTTTGCTGTGGATGGCCTGGTTGAGTCAAATACATGCTCAATACCAGGCTGATCACACCACTTTTCCACCAGCCTGGCATTTGGTAAATCACCACATCCGCCCATAAATATTTTTTAATTTCGGCCTGAATGTCATATTCGCTGTCGGTACGGGTGACCTGTACCGTATGGCCGAGCGTTGTTAAATGGCTTTCAGAAAACTGGGTGAGGGTGTCATTCAATTCGCCATTGGAATGTTCAAATTGTTTGGCACCGTTAATAATTAGAATATTGCTCATGGGATACTCAAAAATAGATTGCTAAAACTTGAATGCATTTTAGGGAATCTATTCATGAGTGAAAATGCGTAAATTAGCAAAATACTATTGATCAAAAATCAATAATTAGCTGCTGTGCTTTCTTGCCTTATACACTTTACGAATCATCCAAATGGCAAATATGACCAGATAAAATGCCCAGAATTGAATCAGCCAGAGTAGGGTTTCTTTAAAATAAGCTAAACCGACTTTGAATGATTCTGCAATTCTTGTCATTAATGGATCACTGTCCAATGTAGCGATGCGATGGATATTTAAATCATGGCGTTTACGGACTTTCGGCTGTTGATAGAACTCAAGCCGAATGGTGCTATAAGCCAGGCGGTCTTTGACTTCCAAATCGGTCAATTGTTGCAGTTGGTTGTTGACCGCACTGGATGGGCTGTTACTTTGGTTTGCGGTATTGAGCTTTTCTTCGAGTCGCTTTAATTCATAGCGTTTTGCTTCATAGCTTTGGCTGTTAAAGTTCAGCATAAGCGGCAGAAGATTATTCAGAAAAGTTGTGACTTGGTCATTGGGGAGGCGTACGGTGAGCTGTACGGTTGGCGTGATCTTTTCATAAATGTCGACACTGCCATCAATACGGTTACGCTGGGAACTGTCACTGACCTGATAATTGACCTGTTTTTCTTCGATGTAGCCATTGTATTGCAATAACTGTTGTTCCAGGGTTGATGTGGTTTTTAACACATCTTGCACTTCAAATTGCAGTTGAGCACTTTTGACCAGTTGACGGCTTTGCTCTAGGGCGCTTTGCTGGGTACTGACCAGTTGTTCTGGGTTTTTGGTGGCGTTGGTGTGAATTGCTTTGCTATCTAAGGCTGCGCTTTCTGTGGCAACCGCGGCATCGCTTGCCGCACTTTCTTCTTTGTTGGAGCAGCCAGCCAAAGTGCTGCCCACGAGTAAAATAATTGTTAAATTTCTGGCTAAATCTGCCATATCATGACGTCCAATC
>NZ_DDAH01000041.1:0-2539 GCF_002333245.1 Acinetobacter sp. UBA2063 | reverse complement strand
TTGAGCTGTTACGCCACTTTGTAAAAAATGAGATTGACCTAAATGAACTTAGTCATAGCCATGCCTTTGAAATTATTTTACAAAGTATTGCGGACTGTGACCGTCTGGTGGAGGCGCTAAAAGACAACTTTCAGGTTCTACAATATGAAGACCATATTCGCCGCCCTTTACCTGGTGGCAACCAGTCCTTAATGATCAAACTGAAAGGTGAAAAAACCATCCTTTCATTGACCATCCAGACGGAACTGATGCGTAAAGCCGCACGTTTTGGTGTAGTCTTGGGTGAAAATGCGCCTCAGGCTTGTCGTTCAGCCATTCAAGCCTCCATGCAGAATCTGAATACCCTGATTGATAGTGACTGCGCTAAAACCACATTTAGCGATTTGCTGGATTATCTGCATCAGGAAAAAATCTGGGTATACACGCCACATGGGCAATTGCATGAACTGCCTCAGGGCGCGACTGTGGTGGACTTTGCCTATTCCGCTAGCCTGTTCCTAGGTAACCATGCTGTAGGCGCTAAGGTTGATGGTGAAATTCGCCCTCTTTCCACCCCATTGCATAGTGGTCAGGTCATCGAAATTATTACCGATGTACTGGCAACCCCAAACCCTGACTGGCTGAGTTTTATTAACACCCAGAAAGCACGTCGTGCCTTGCAAAACATGCTAAGAGAACAGGATATTGACGAACAACGTCTAGTTGGCCAACAGGCGCTCAATCGTGCGTTAAAGCTGTTTCACCGCTCAATTGATGACCTTTCCCAAACTGACTGGATTAATGTTTTAGAATGGCGACATTTGAGCAGTAAAGACACCCTATTTGAACAAATTGCGGTGGGTGACCTATTGCCCCAACTCGTCGCAAACCATCTATTTTCACAGGATTACCATTCACAGCATCATGAAGCATCTGACCGCTTGATCCTGGGTACAGAAGGGGTTGATGTCAAATATGCACACTGTTGCAATCCCGTGTTGGGTGACCCGATTCAGGGACATTTATCTCGACGTGGCTTGATTGTGCATCGCTCGCGCTGTCGTAATTTACTGCATGAACAACAACTGCATCCAGAAAATATCATGCCGCTGCATTGGCAGTCTGAAGAAGTGGATGATGTACGTTTCAGTGCCTATCTCTGCATCCATATGATCATGAATGATGAACAGATTTCAGAGTTGATCTACCAATGTCGTAAAGCCAAAATCGGCGTGGAGACAGTCGATTCCCATGATCAAAAAACCTACGTAAATATTGTGGTCAGCAACCGTAAACAGATTGCCCAAATCATTCGTGATCTGCGTATGCATTTTGGCTTTCCACGTATTGAGCGCCTAAATATGCCTATTGTGCAGGCTGACGTTGCCAAAGTCGGCTAAAGTATTTCCAGGCAAACATATACTAGAGAAATATTGAAGCTGATTTGCCAAAATAAAAATTTAAAAACAATAACGACTACACAGTATTCAGCAGTTTCGCACCTATAGTTTTGTGTTAAAGTCACAGGGTTGCAAGATAGAAAAAATGACATAGGAGAGCTTAATGCCACGTCAAGTTATTCATACTGAACACGCCCCTGCTGCTATTGGAACATATTCTCAGGCAATTCTGGTTGGCAATACGCTCTACCTTTCAGGACAGATTGGTTTAGACCCGTACAGTATGGAACTTGTAGAAGGGATTGAAGCGCAGATTCGCCGAGTATTTGACAACCTTAAAGCGGTCTGTTCTGCTGCGGGCGGAAGTCTGGCAGACATTGCCAAACTGAATATTTTCCTGACAGATCTTTCCCACTTTCAACTTGTAAACCAGATCATGGGTGAATATTTTGCTCAACCCTATCCAGCTCGTGCAGCATTGGGTGTCGCAAGCCTACCTAAAGGTGCACTAGTCGAAATGGATGGTATTGTTATTATTCCAACACAGAATTAAATGCTATATTTATCAAATAGATAAAATAAAGAAAAAATACCACCGATCAGGTGGTATTTTTTTATTCAAATTCCCAATGATAATAATCCCACTTCCAGAATGAAATTCATTGACAAACAATAATAATTATCAATAATAACAATTATCGCATTTGTATTTGTGGATCACTCCCATGTATGTCTGTTTATGCCGTGGAATCACAGACCAAGATATCAAGGATGCCGTTGCAAATGGCGCTGAAAGCTATCGTGAAATTCGTGATTTACTCGACTTAGGCACTTGCTGTGGTCGTTGTGCACCCGAAGCCCGTTCTATTATTAGTGATGAGCTCGCAGAAATAGCTGCTCGTATTTCAGTTGCTGCATAAGCTCTTCCTTTAACTATATTTAACCTATTATTTTACGGCTCCTTATTTTACGGCTCCACCGCTTCTTGTCGAACTTTAACCACTCCTCAGATAAGCGGTTTTTTTTATTTCAGTTATTCACTTTAGTATGAATCCAAAATGCTTTTCGTATTTTGATTGTGATTTTCATTTGCCGTTCTATAATTTACTCGTCAGATTATTATTTGTTGATTAAAATCATTTGACATCCTCCCCCACCTA
>NZ_DDAH01000215.1:0-4740 GCF_002333245.1 Acinetobacter sp. UBA2063 | reverse complement strand
AAACTATAGAGGATTGTTTATGTCGTATATTGCGCCATCCGAGTTTGCGGTCAAGGTTGTTGATGCAGGCGAATCAAAACTGCATATGGCAACACGGGATGTGATGATTCGTTCCTATATGGCAGGGGCAATCCTTGCGATTGCGGCTGTATTTGCGGTGACGATTGGGATTCAAACAGGTGTGCCACTTATTGGTGCGTTGTTGTTCCCAGTGGGATTTTGCATGTTGTATTTATTGGGTTATGACCTATTAACGGGCGTTTTTGTATTAACGCCATTGGCATGGATCGACAAGCGTCCAGGGGTGACCATTCCAAGAATCCTGAAACACTGGGGCTGGGTGTTTTTAGGTAATTTCGCGGGTGCATTAACCGTCGCTGTGTTGATGGCAGCTGTTTATACTTATGGATTTGCCACTGAACCAAATGAAATTGGTAATAAAATTGCGCATATTGGTGAAAACCGAACCATTGGCTATAAGGAATATGGCTTTGGTGGCTGGATGACAATTTTCATTCGCGGCATGCTGTGTAACTGGATGGTTTCACTGGGGGTGATTGGTGCGATGATCTCGACCTCGGTGAGTGGTAAGTTCATTGCCATGTGGATGCCTGTGATGCTGTTCTTTGCCATGGGCTTTGAGCATTCTGTGGTGAATATGTTCCTGTTCCCATTTGCCATGATGATGGGTGGTGATTTTTCAATTATGGATTATTTCCTATGGAATGAGATTCCAGTTGCATTGGGGAATTTAGTGGGTGGTCTGGCTTTGACAGGTCTTGCGCTCTATACCACGCATGTTAAAACAGCACCAAAACGTAGCTTCTAATGATTTGCTATTGAATGGCATAAGGGGATCAGGGAGTGATTCCCGTTCAATACTGAGATAAAAATGACACAACAATTACAGGTTGAACTGGGGCAATATTCTCATCAAGGTCGTAAAAAGCTCAATCAGGACTTTTATGCCGCAACTTTACCGCAAAACTATCTATTGCAGCATAAGGGCATGGCATTTGCCTTGGCGGATGGTATTAGCAGCAGCAATGTCAGCCACATTGCCAGTCAAACCGCCGTTACAGGATTGCTATCAGACTACTTTTCCACGCCAGAAACATGGACCGTCAAAACCTCGGTGGAACGGGTACTGACCGCAATCAATGGCTGGTTATACGCACAGACTCAACAGAGCCAGTATCGCTTTGATAAAGATCGTGGTTATGTCTGTACCTTGAGTGCTATGGTGCTGAAAGGGCAGATTGCCCATCTGTTCCATATTGGCGATAGTCGAATTTATCGGCTGCAATCGGGTCAATTGGAACAACTGACGACAGATCATCGGATTTGGTTATCATCACAAGAAAGCTATTTAAGCCGAGCCTTGGGGGTTAATGCCAAGGTAGAGATTGATTATCAAAACTATGCCTTATATGAGGGCGATATTTTTATTTTGATGACCGATGGGGTGTATGAATATTGTCCCCAAGCGCAACTCATTCAGTTTTTAACTCAAACAAATACCAGTTTAGATCAAATTGCTCAGCACATTGTGGAACATGCCTATCAGCAGGGCAGTACCGATAACCTGACCATTCAGATTATTCAAGTGCAAAAACTGCCTCAAATTGAAGCACAGGATATTTTGCCTGAATATGCACAACTGGCTTTTGTGCCAGCGTTAAATGTGCCTACGCAATTTGATGGTTATCAACTGCTTCGGGAAATCTATACCAGCCACCGTAGTATTTTATATTTGGCACATGAAATAGATCGGCAACAGTTGCTGGTAATCAAAGTGCCTGCCTCTGAGGTGCAGCATGATCAATATTTGGCTGAACAGTTTTTACTGGAGGAATGGATTGCCAAGCGGATTCATAGTCCTCATGTATTGAGCGCCTATCCTCAAACCCGACCACGACATTATATTTACCATACCATGCATTATGTTGAGGGACAGACCTTAAAGCAATGGATGCTGGATCAGCAACAACCGATTGCATTGGATCAAGTACGTCAAATTATTGCGCAGGTTGCCAAGGGTTTACAGGCAATGCATCGACTGGAAATGTTGCATCAGGATATTCGCCCAGAAAATATTATGCTGGATCGCTTTGGAACGGTAAAAATCATTGATTTTGGGGCTTGTCGTGTTGCAGGCATTCGCGAAATGCAACGGGAAACACAGGATGCTGCCTTGGGAACGTTGGCCTATATGGCACCTGAATATTTTTTACTGGAACCTGTTTCAACCCGATCAGACCAATATTCGCTTGCCGTATTGACCTATTATTTATTGACAGGGGATTTACCTTACCAGACCAATATTGCCAAATGTAAATCCAGAAAAGACTTGAGGAAGCTGTATTATTTTTCGGTCTTTGAATATCGCAAAGATATTCCGATCTGGGTTGATCTGGCATTGGAAAAGGCGGTTCGACCTGATCCTGAGCAGCGTTATGAGGACATCTCAGAGTTTATTTATGATTTAAATTATTCTAATCCTCTGTTTGTGCAGCCAGCACGTAAATCATTTGTAGATAGGGACCCTGTTTTATTCTGGAAAATGCTATCTGCAATCCTGTTATTATTGCTTTTGGGCCTACTTTCCCTATTACACGGCAATTAGCTATTTTTTATAAGTTTTCTGTAGCGTTGATTTCTACTTCTCATAACTGGTGTTTAGCACGAATCTCCTAAAATATTGTAGATTATTTTACCTTGCGGTTAATTTAATTTTTTGAATCATAATTTTTATTTTGGATATTTAAATGAAGTCGTTGTATCTGGTGCTACTGGGCGGCAAGCATGAACAAGCCAATGTTGAGGTGTATGATGTCATCCCTGTGATTTGCAGTGATTTAACAGAAGCTTAACCCATGACCATCGTATAGGGAATAGTCTTTCTCTTTTGGTTTTGCACTTGAACACTTTGAATCTGTTAGGGGGGGATGTGTTTAGCCATAGCGAATGAGGATACAAAAGTTGATAGAACTGGATATATCCTCATTTTTTGCAACGGTATCCTTATTTATTATTGTATATTTTGTCATGTTGTTTTGGTTAAATTGTTATATATCAAAGGCTTTTAAATATATTTTTCTATATTTGTTTATTGTGATTGTGCGCCCTGCGGGACTCGAACTATTATGTTGTATAATTGAATTTTAAGTTTATAATTTATGAATTAAATTGATTTTACCGCAAACTATACCGTAAAAAATAAAAGTACTCTATTTATAATTGAGTATTGATCTGATAGCGAGTATTGCGCCCACCACCTTCCAATTTGATTATACACTCTTTTCCGAGCAAGTCAGATAAGTGACGAGTAGCCGTTGCTTTACTGACTTTAGCAACCTTTTGATATTGTGAGGCACTGATACCATGTTCAAAACCATTTTCCCCTCCATCCAATAAACGATTCAATACTTTGCGTTGTCCTTCATGAAGATCTAAGTTTGAATATTTATGCCAAAACTGGCTCTTAAACAATGTTCGATCAATTTGCTTTAGCGTCGTTTCAAGGCTGTCATTTAAAGTATCTAAAAACCAGACAAGCCAATTGGTGATATTGGAATCATTTTTTTGGGTTTGTTCTAATATTTCATAATAACTTTTGCGTTTATTTAATATAACGGGGGACATCGCATACAAACGTATACTCTGTTCATCCATTTGTGCTAATGCAAGGTCTGTGAGGGTACGTGTAATACGACCGTTACCATCATCAAAAGGGTGAAGTGTGATAAACCATAAGTGAGTAATGCCTGCACGAAGTAGTGGGTCAAGCAACGCATCGGTTAGACTATGATTAAACCAATTTATAAAAGCTTCTAAACGTTCTTCTAGTCCTTCTCTAGGAGGTGCTTCAAAGTGAACGGTCGGATAGTCCAATCGACCAGAGACAACCTGCATTGGTTCTGAACCTCTGAGTTGACCAATACGTAAACGCTGCATTGTCCAATCAGGGTCATTAAAAAGCCATTGGTGCCATTGCATAAGACGTTTAACAGTAAGTAGTTGCTTTACGTTATTAAGCGCATCCAGCATGATGTTGGTTAAGTCTTCAGATCGGTCTGAACTTGGGTAAGGTTGTTCAAGGGTAACACCCAAACGACGAGCAAGTGAGGAGCGTAATGAATACACATTTAAGGTCTCATTTTCAATCGCTGATGACGCTACAAGATTGGCAAGTAGAGTATCTAAAGTGAATTGTTCTTTGGCTAAATCATGTTGACTTTGCCCAAGTAGGATTCCAATTTTTTGATGAATTTGTCTGGTTTTGGGTAAGATGATTTCATCTTCCCATGTGAAGTTTACCCAGTTGTCACTTTGCCAAATCCAATCTTGCATCTTAATCTCCACTTAGAGTCTTTCCAAGGTGAGCTAAATATAACACATATTCGGCTCAATAAATGAGTTGAATGTAATGTTTAATGAGCTCATTTATACTCATGTACCTCTATTGAATGAGGGGTACATTATTGCTGAATCACTTTTTTTAATTAGAAATAGTAAATAATAACTGTTCAGGCCAATTCACATCTATTGCAAAGCCTATCTTTTATCAAATTTCTTGATTGCTCTCTACCATACTTTAAAAGCATAACTCACTTACTTTTTGAAAGTTTGGTTCAGGTCTTAGGCCTCCATTACTCTTTACTCCAAGCAATAACGGATATAGCCAGTTTTTATACGTAGAATTGTTGTTTTTGGTGTTAATTAATATTCATTTTTTAT
>NZ_DDAH01000027.1:5704-9847 GCF_002333245.1 Acinetobacter sp. UBA2063 | reverse complement strand
TTTTACAGCCAGCATATTCAGGCAGATAAATAGGGGAAATTCAGGAAAACTGCCCAGGCCCAACCATGCCAAATCACCAGACAATCGCCACTCCCCTCAACATTGTTGCCGTTTCAGGCGGGCTAAATAGTCCCTCTAAAACTGAAAGTTTATTTCAGGCCATCCTTGATGAACTTTCAGAAGCAATCAGCATTAAGGTGCATTTCATTAAACTCAGTGAAATTGGTCCTTTATTGGGTGGCGCCATTTACCGTAACCAACTACCACAGCGTGTACAGGATGACCTTGCCGCAGTTGAGGCGGCAGATGCCCTGATTGTGGGCACACCCGTTTACCGTGCATCATTCACTGGTTTATTTAAACACTTCTTCGACTTTGTTGAACAGACTGCTTTAGTCGATGTTCCTGTATTGCTGGCGGCTTCAGGTGGTAGTGATCGGCATGCACTGGTGCTGGAGCATCAGCTACGTCCGCTATTTAGCTTTTTTCAGGCACAGACCCTACCGATAGGCGTATATGCCACCGATCGGGACTTTACACCTGAATACACGGTAAAAAGTGAGCAACTGTCAGACCGTGTGACCCTGGCTGTAGCGCGTGCCTTACCAATTCTGGAGTGGGCACCTGCCAAGGGTCAGCGTGCGGCGGCAACTAGGGCAAAAACCGAACAGGCCAACCAGAATCTCAGCATTAACAAACAGATTGAACAGGCGGATGTACTCCCCTCAGCGGCAGTACCTGATCTGGATGCGGCAGAATCCCGCCTCCATCCAAAACCACAAAAAAATCTAAACCACGTTGCATAAAGAAATAATTCGTTTTTAGACTTGATAAGAAGAAAAATAAAGTAATGGCAAGTATTATTGCCCCAGGACTCGGCTTGGGGCTTTTTATTTTCGGCAGGTTTCAATTTTCCTGACTGACCATTAAATGCTGCTCATAAAAAAGAGCGTTCACTTGAACGCTCTTGTCTTTTATTATTTGGATAAGGCTTATCTGTCTGGATAAACCGTTGCAATGAGGGCATCCACCACCGCTGGTTCAGCCAGGGTTGAGGTATCACCCAGTGTATCTAGTTCATTGGCGGCGATCTTTCTCAGGATACGGCGCATAATCTTGCCTGAACGGGTTTTTGGCAAGGCAGGTGCCCAGTGCAAGGCATCAGGCGTTGCCACTGGTCCAAGTACCTTACGCACCCAGTTGACCAGCTCCTTACGCAATTCCTCTGATTCAGCGACATCAGCCTGTAAGGTGACAAAAGTACAGATTCCCTGTCCCTTGATGTCATGCGGCATTCCGACTACCGCAGCTTCGGCAACCGCCTCATGTGCAACCAGGGCACTTTCAATTTCTGCTGTACCTAAACGGTGACCTGAAACGTTGAGGACATCATCCACACGGCCCGTAATCCAGTAGTAGCCATCTTCATCACGGCGCGCACCATCGCCAGTGAAATAACAGCCTTTAAAGGTGGAGAAATAGGCTTCAATAAAGCGTTCTGGATCGCCCCAGATGGTCCGCATCTGACCTGGCCATGAGTCTTTAATCACCAGATTGCCCTCAGTCGCTCCCTCCAGCTCATTGCCCTCACCATCAACAAGGGCAGGCTGCACCCCAAAGAATGGACGGGTCGCAGAACCTGGTTTCAATGCGGTTGCACCTGGCAGTGGTGAGATCAGGATTCCACCTGTTTCAGTCTGCCACCATGTGTCCACAATCGGGCAACGGCTTTCACCAACGACTTCATAGTACCAGTTCCACGCTTCTGGGTTGATTGGCTCACCCACTGAACCCAGCAAACGTAAACTACTGCGGTCACTTTCACGCACATAGGCATCACCCTCGCGCATCATGGCGCGAATGGCGGTTGGTGCGGTATAGAGGATGGTGACATTGTGCTTGTCAATCACATGGCCGATACGCGCCCATGTTGGATACTGTGGAATCCCCTCAAACATCACCGTTGTGGTGGCATTGCTGAGTGGACCATACAACAGGTAGCTATGCCCTGTAATCCAGCCCACATCTGCGGTACACCAGTACACGTCATCCTCTTTAAGGTCAAACACTTCCCTAAAGGTGGTGTTGACGTAAACCAGATAGCCACCCGTGGTATGCAGCACCCCTTTTGGCTTGCCTGTTGAACCAGAGGTGTAAAGGATGAAAAGTGGGTCTTCCGCTTTCATCGGCTCGGGCGGACAGTGCTCATCCACTTCCATAATGGCAAGGTGATACCAGATGTCAAGCGCCTCATTAAACTGAATCGGGTTGCCTGTACGGTGCACCACAATTACGTTCTCTACACTGTCTGTTCCCTGAATATCCAGGGCGGCATCAACATTTTCTTTCAATGGGATCAGCTTGCCACCACGCATTCCCGCATCGGCGGTAATCACCAGTTTGGCCTGACTGTCCTCAATACGGCTTGCCAATGAATCGGGTGAGAAACCACCGAACACCACGCAGTGCACCGCACCAATGCGGGCACATGCCAGCATGGCAATCGCAGCTTCAGGCACCATTGGCATGTACAGCACCACTCTGTCGCCTTTTCGAATTCCTTGTTTCTTCAACACATTGGCAAAACGGCACACCTCATCATGCAACTCGGCAAAGGAGATGATTTTATGGCGTGATGGATGGTCACCTTCCCAGATAATGGCAGGTTTTAATGGATTATCCTTGAGATGACGGTCCAGGCAGTTTGCGGAGACATTCAGCTCACCATCGGCGAACCATTCAATCCTGAAGTCATCCTGACTAAAACTGGTATTCTTGACCTGGGTAAAGGGCTTAATCCAGTCAATCTTTTGCGCTTCTTCCACCCAAAATACTTCAGGTTGCTCAATGGAATGCTGGTAACGTTTGAAATAGTCTGCTTCTGAGATTCTTGCCGTTTCTTTGAATTTATCAGGCACTGGGTAGATGTCTTTCATAGCTTACTTCCTTGGTTTTTTATTTCATACCCTAGATGGTCATATCTATTCTTCTGGTATGTTTTGTTCTCTCTTGCAGTATGGACAACATTTACAAGACTAAACAATGCGGCTTTGGTCGTAGGAATGTTACGCTCAGTTTATTTTCAAAAATTTACTCAAAATAATTTAAATTTGAACTGCTTGTCTATGTTTTTTGTTTTTAAAATAAGTGATTATTTTGATCATTGGCCATACCTTAAAAGATTTAATAAACAAAAAATAGGAAAATATGATGTTGAATCCTCCCCTCTCCTCCCAGACACAGCCTATCAATGACCATCCCTTATCCGCCAAGGGGCGGTTTAACCGACTCAGCTATCTGGGCTGGTATGGTTTCCTGAGTATCAGTTGGACGGTTCTTTTCATTCTTATTATCACAATTTCGGCGAGTCTAAGTGTAAATAATGTACAGATTCATGAACCGATCTTATCTGCATTTTCAGGAATCGGAGGATTTGCGCTGATTGCACTCTGGTTTGCTGGCTTTTATTTTCAGATCGTTTTTTTGATCCGACGTTTACACGATCTGAATAAAACAGGTTGGCTGAGCCTGCTGCTGCTCGTCCCCCTTATCCAGTTGCTGTTTACATTCTATGTGTTACTTGCCCCAGGTACGCCCTATCGCAATGATTATGGCGATATCCGCCCATCCACCACATGGGAAAAGCTGCTGGCATGGATCGTGATCATCCTGAGTATCTTGATGCTACTGTTTATCTTCATGTTTTTCTATTATTTTGCCAGCCCAGACTTATGGGAGGGGCCAACACAGATGATCCAGAACACCACTGAATACTTTTAGGTTTCCAGAGCATAAGTGGGGTGAAACAACAACTGAACTTTACATGCATATTTGCGATAAATTTATTATGATTGCTTCCCACTCCATCCCACTTTGCGAAATAGAGATTTTTCTGTGGCAAATGAACAAACAACACTGACCAATGTCGCCAAGGACACAGGTGAACTGATCCAGAAAGCAGGTGCCAAAACCACGCAGACTGTATTGACTCATACTGAAAAATACCATGATGCCTATACCACGATTGATAAGATCATCGACAGTTTTTGGCAGCGGGTTCCCTATATCTGCATCGCGATTGCGGTGTTTATCATTTTTTGGCTGTTGACCAAGCTGTTTAAGTTCTTTATTCGCAAAACGCTG
>NZ_DDAH01000027.1:578-5591 GCF_002333245.1 Acinetobacter sp. UBA2063 | reverse complement strand
CTACACCCGCCAGAACCTGGTATTGGTACTGAATCGGGTCGGTAGCACTTTTATCCTGTTTTTTGGTTTCCTGATTGCGCTGGTGATTGCCATTCCAGGCTTTACCCCGAGCCAACTGATTGGGGCACTGGGGATTGGTTCGGTCGCCATTGGTTTTGCATTTAAGGACATCTTCCAGAATTTACTTTCAGGCGTGCTGATTCTACTGAGTGAACCTTTCCGCATTGGTGATGACATTGTGGTGAATGGCATGGAGGGCAATGTTGAGGATATCCAGATTCGTGCCACATTCCTGCGTTCTCCAGATGGCCGCCGTATCGTCATTCCCAATGCGACGGTCTATACCAGTGCCGTGACGGTAAACAATGCCTACCAGCGCCGCCGTTGTGAGTTTATGGTGGGTATTGGCTATGAAGACAATATCCAGCAGGCCAAGGACATTATCCTGAAGATTCTGGACCATAACCGTAACGTGCTGAGTCAGCCTGCCTTTTCAGTAAATGTTACCGCACTGGCCGACTTCTCGATTAACCTGACAGTACGCTGGTGGGTCAACACCACTGAAACCTCAACTGGAAGCTCAATCAGCGAAATTCAGGAACTGGTGGTGGCAGCCTTTGATGAACAGGGTATCTCAATTCCCTACCCTGTACAGGAAGTTAAAGTGTATCGTGGTGATCAATCAGAACCAATCAACGAACCAACCACCTAGATAAATAATCGCCCTAAAATATGCGATACCGCCGTTTCAGTTCGTAAAATTCGGTTGCCTAAGCGCCTTGCTTGGCAGCCATTTTTTTTGAACAGATCAACCTCAAAAGGAATAAATCCGCCTTCTGGCCCAACGATCAGGCAACATGAATGCTGAATCGCATGTGGCATCTGCTGTTCTGCATAGGGATGTGCGACATAAGCAGGTTTTTGATCCGAAATAAATGTAGGCAAAACATCTTCAACAAAAGGTTTAAACCTTTTGTAAAGCTGGATTTCTGGCTCGATAGTATCACCAGCCTGTTCCAGCCCCAGCGTTACATAATCATCCAGATGCTGTAAAAATGGGCTTTGCCAATAGCTTTTATCCACCCGATAACTATGGATCAGGCTAATCCGTTGCACACCCAAAGTCACCGCATCCATCACCATACGGCGTAATACTTTGGGTCGTGGCAAGGCCAGAATCAAATGTACAGGCAACTTTGCAGGCACGGCTTCCACCTGAATTGGCCTGAGTAAAATATGTTGTTCTGAAATCGTTACAACTTCGGTGAGATAACGCTGACCATTGCGGATACCCACCTTTAAGGTATCTCCAGCATTTAACTGCACATGCTGGCTTAAATGTTGCAGTTGTCTTGGACTTTCAATTTTCCAGAACTCGGATTGGGTTTGTTCAGCTTCAAGTAAAACAATATTCATGATGATGCGGTTTGCTGTAAATAGTGGTCAAGCAACTGGATATGTTTTTTTAGAGAACCCTTATTGCGCTGCAATACCTGTTGAGCGTGCGCAACCTGTTGTTGGGTTTGCACTGGATCATCCAAACAGCTTAAAAGTTGCTGTGCCACTTGTGCTGCATTTTCTCCAATTAAAATTCCCTGCGCTGCCACAAATTCATCGACAATACTTTGAAAATTAAAATAGCGAGGACCAATGACTGTCGGGATATTCAGCACCATCGGTTCCAGAATATTATGTCCTCCCCCAGGTTCATTCAATGAACCACCGACAAAACAGGCCTGACTCAAGGCATACCATAACCACATTTCACCCATACTGTCGGCAAGAAAAACCTGTGTATCGATTTGAATTGGCTGTTTAAGACTACGACGTTGCGTATTTAAATTTAAACTCTGGCAAATTTTATACACCTCATCAAAGCGCTCTGGATGACGCGGTACAACCATACATAACAAATCAGGGTTGGAATTTAAATGTGTCTGTAATTGCTTAAGTAACTGTTCTTCTTCAGGTGCATGTGTGCTGGCTAAAGTAATTATTTGACGTTTCTCTAACTGCCATTCCTGTTTTAACTGTTCAGCTTGCTCAATAAAGGAGTTCGGAGCACTAATATCAAATTTAATATTTCCAACAACCTGACTTTTGCTTTGATCTAACCCCAAATCCACATAACGCTGTTGTGTCGTGATATCTTGAGCCAATAACCATGTGAGTTGCTGCAACATCGGCTGTGTTAAACGACGAACTTTGTCATAACCTTTCGCTGATTTTTCTGAAAGACGAGCATTCAATAAGATACATGGAATTTGCTTCTGTTTGGCTTGTGCGATCAAATTTGGCCAAATCTCAGTTTCAACTAAAGCAAGAATTTTCGGTTGATACAGCTCAAAAAATTGTTTCAGTAACGGCTTCTGATCAACAGGCAAATAGACTGCCTGAAAAAGTGTCGAATATTTTTCGTAAAATAAACTCTTGGCTCTGGCTTGCCCTGTTTTTGTGGTGTTGGTCACTAAAACCGAATGTCCAAGTTTTAGATAGTGCTCAATCAAAGGTTGAGCAGCGTTGGTTTCTCCAACTGATACTACATGAAACCAAATCGTATTTAAATTTTTAGGGGGTTGAAACGGTCCAAAACGCTCTAGGCACTCTTGCTGATATAGCGCATCACTTTCAGCCCGTTGTCTTATTTTCCAGCGATAGAGCGGTTTGAGACATACCAGTAAAAAGTTATACCAGAACGGGGTTTGCTGTACTGCGTTGTGCTGCGCCATCCGAGACCAAGATTTACAATTTGATTTCAGCACATTATGCGGAATTTCAAAAAAAAACTCATGCCATTTTGGTAAATGACATGAGTAATTCTAAAAACGACTTAAGCTTCCAGTTGTTCAAAAACAGGATAATCCGTATAACCTTCGGCACTCGGACCATACAAGGTATCGAATTGAACCTGATTAAGCGGTAGATCATTTTCCAAACGCTCGAATAAATCAGGATTTGCGATATATGCTAAACCAAATGCAACTGCATCCGCTTGTTCAGTTGCTAAAATACGCTTGGCTGATTCTGGCGTTAATTTTTCGTTGGCAATCCAAGCACCTTTGAATTTAGGACGCAACTTTGGTTGTAAACTATCCTCAGCTTCGTACTCGCGAGTAAAGATAAACGCAACATTACGCTGATCCAATTGCTCAACCACATAACCAAAAGTCGCTAATGGATCTGCATCACCCATGTCATGTGAATCACCACGCGGTGCCAGATGCACACCCACCCGACCTGCACCCCATACCTCAATAAAGGCATCCACAATTTGCAACAACAAGCGCGCGCGGTTTTCAATTGAACCACCATACTCATCATCACGATGATTGGTCGTACTTTGTAGAAATTGATCGATCAAATAACCATTGGCTGCATGCAACTCAACACCATCAAAACCTGCTGCTTTCGCTAACTCAGCCGCATGTTTATATTGTGCGACGATTTCTTGGATTTCTTCATGCGATAAAGCACGAGGTGTAACGAAAGGACGTTTCGGACGCAGTAAACTCACTTCCCCCGCAGGTTGAATCGCACTTGGTGCGACCGGAATATCACCATCCAATAAGTCAGGATGTGAAATACGACCGACGTGCCATAGCTGAACCACAATCTTTGAACCTTGCGCATGCACAGCTTCAACAATTTTGTTCCACGCTTGAGCTTGTTCTTGTGACCATAAGCCTGGCGTATTGGCGTAGCCAACAGCTTTCGGACTAATCACCGTCGCTTCAGTAATAATCAGACCTGCATTAGCACGTTGTTGGTAATATTCAACCATCAGATCATTTGGGATACGTTGTTCACCGCTACGTGCTCTTGTTAACGGTGCTAAAACCAAACGGTTCTTGATTGTAAAGTCACCGACTTGCAATGCAGAATTTAACTCAGCCATAATCGCCTCAACTTACACTTGTTACTTTAAAGTGTTTGTTTTAAATGTTCGATGTATTGCTGAATCAAAGCTTCATTACGCGTAAAATATGACCATTGCCCATATTTCTCAACCTTAATCAAACCTGCTTGCTGTAATACAGACAAATGATTTGACATGGTTGATTGTGCAACTTTGCCTAAACGTTCAATGTGCCCTGCACAGACACCACGTTCAAAACTGCCACCACATTCCTGCACAGGCAAAAATTGCTCAGGCTGTTTCAGCCACTGCAAAATCTGTCGGCGTAATGGATTGGCTAAGGCTTTGCTTATAACATCAATATCCATAGACTCACCACGTTTCTCAACAGGCAAAGCTTTGTTCAGCATCTCAACCTAGTATATCGAATTTTATAAATATTAATATCTATTTTTTTCGATATTAATATCATATTTTTTCGATTAAGGGTCGAGAGCTGAACGAGATTGCCATTTTTATTGGATAAAACTTACAGACCTTGTTTTAAACTCGCTTCAATAAACTTGTCTAAATCCCCATCAAGCACAGCTTTTGTATTGGAGTTTTCGACACCTGTACGCAAGTCTTTAATACGTGAGTCATCAAGCACATAAGAACGAATCTGACTTCCCCAGCCAATATCTGACTTTGAGTCTTCTAATGCTTGAGCTGCTTCATTACGTTTGCTCATCTCTAACTCATAGAGTTTGGCACGTAATTGCTTCCACGCATGATCACGGTTCGCATGCTGTGAACGTTGGTTCTGACATGCCACCACGATACCCGTTGGTGCATGAGTGAGACGAACTGCCGAATCGGTTTTGTTAATGTGCTGACCACCCGCACCCGACGCACGGTAGGTATCGGTACGGACATCCGAGGGATTAATATCAATTTCGATATTGTCATCAATCTCTGGCGATACAAACACTGCCGAGAATGAAGTATGACGGTTGTTATTACTGTCAAATGGTGACTTGCGTACCAAGCGGTGTACGCCACTTTCAGTTCGTAACCAGCCATAAGCAAACTCGCCATCAACACGGATGGTTGCAGATTTAATGCCTGCCACGTCACCATCAGACACTTCCATCAATTCAGCTTTAAAGCCATGACGT
>NZ_DDAH01000027.1:0-465 GCF_002333245.1 Acinetobacter sp. UBA2063 | reverse complement strand
AGCTTTAAAGCCATGACGTTCGATCCAACGCAGATACATCCGCAGTAACATCGATGCCCAGTCTTGTGCTTCCGTACCGCCAGAACCTGATTGAATTTCAAGGAAACATGGATTTGGATCCATTGGATTACTAAACATGCGGCGGAATTCTAAATTACCTAAAGCCTGTTCAGCACTATCAAGTTCAGCCTGAACATCTTCCAGTAAAGTTTCATCATCGGCTTCTACAGCCAAATCAAGCATGGCTTTGGCATCATCTAGCTGCTCTGCAAGACGATCAAATACACCTAAAGTATTTTCTAAACTGCCCTTTTCTTTCGCAATCGCTTGCGCACGACTCTGATCATTCCAAATCGTTGGGTCTTCTAGTTCTCTTAAAACTTCTTCTAAACGCTCAGCCTTTAGATCGTAGTCAAAGATACCTCCGTAGTGTTTGGCTACGATCAGATAAATCTTTCAATTGGT
>NZ_DDAH01000269.1:651-5016 GCF_002333245.1 Acinetobacter sp. UBA2063 | reverse complement strand
CCTTCACGACGCATGTTTTCAATCAATACTGAAAGGTGAAGTTCACCACGACCAGAAACCTTGAAACGGTCTGGACTATCCGTATCTTCAACACGTAATGCCACATTGTGAATCAATTCGCGGTCAAGACGTTCACGAATATTACGTGAAGTCACGAATTTACCTTCTTTACCCGCAAATGGTGAGTTGTTCACTTGGAACGTCATCGAAACTGTAGGTTCATCTACAGACAATGGCGGTAACGCTTCAACATTTTTCGGGTCGCAAATCGTGTCAGAAATATTGAGTGCATCAATACCTGTAATACAGATGATATCGCCTGCTGATGCAGATTCAACATCAACACGCTCTAAACCGTGGTAACCCATAATTTTAAGGATACGACCGTTACGTGTCTTACCTTCTTTATCAATCACAGTCACTTGGGTGTTTAACTTTACAGAACCACGTTGAATACGACCAACGCCGATCACACCAACGAAGCTGTTATAGTCAAGTGAAGAAATCTGCATTTGGAACGGACCATCAACATCAACTGCTGGTGGTTCTACGATATCTACAATTGTTTGGAACAATGGTGTCATATCATCAGCAAGTTCCTCTGGTGATGGACCTGCAACACCACGAAGACCTGAAGCATAAACGATTGGGAAATCCAATTGCTCATCAGTTGCACCCAAGTTATCAAATAAATCAAATACTTGATCAATAACCCAATCACAACGAGCACTTGGCTTGTCAACTTTGTTAATAATTACGATTGGCTTCAAACCACGTGCGAACGCTTTTTGCGTTACGAAACGAGTTTGTGGCATCGGACCTTCCTGAGAGTCAACCAGAAGCAATACGCAGTCAACCATCGACATTACACGTTCAACTTCACCACCGAAGTCGGCGTGTCCTGGGGTGTCAACGATGTTGATGCGATATTCAGTGTTGGTACGTGCATCTAACCATTTGATTGCAGTGTTTTTTGCAAGAATGGTAATACCACGTTCAGACTCAAGCGCGTTAGAATCCATAACACGTTCAATCTCGCCTGCGCGATCACCAAGAGCACCTGATTGTTGTAAAAGTTTGTCTACAAGAGTCGTTTTACCATGATCGACGTGCGCAATAATGGCAATGTTACGGAGAGTTTTAATATCTGACATGTAAAATTCGATACGCTTTAAATTTGAGGGCAAATTATACAGAAGAATCCTAAACTTTAGTAGTGACAGTTTATTGACAGAGTACTTTTTTTCTGACGAAACGTTACAGAATCGTTGGTAAAGTAGGCCAACTCTATTAGAATATTCCACTAATGCTTATCGCTTTTTTATACTCCCATGCCAAATTCCCAACCTCAACAACAGCTTGATCTGGTCTATGGACTCAATGATCAACCGAAACCTTTTGTTGCATTTTTAGCCGCATTACAGCATCTTTTGGCAATCCTAGTGCCTATCGTAACCCCAGGGTTATTGATCTGTCTGGCACTTGGCGTGTCCCGCGAAGACACCAACATGATCCTGTCCATGTCATTGATTATTTCAGGGATTGCGACCTTTTTACAGTGCAAAAAAGTTGGACCATTTGGTGCAGGATTGCTGATTGTGCAAGGGACCAGCTTCAATTTTATTGGTCCGATTATTGGAATCGGTAGTGCCATGGTTGCAGCAGGGACATCCGTTGAACAGGTGATGGCAGCTATTTTTGGGGTGGTAATTGCGGGTTCATTCATCGAAATGGGTGTCTCCAGAATTCTACCCTGGGTTAAAAAGCTGATTACTCCACTTGTGACAGGCATTGTGGTTTTGCTGATTGGCTTAACCTTGATTAAAGAAGGTTTGATCAGCATGGGCGGTGGTTATACTGCGATGCAGGACAATACCTTTGCCAATGCAGATAACCTGATCATGTCCTGTACTGTGCTGGGAATTATTATTCTACTCAATCGTATCCGTATAATTTGGGTGAAAAGTTCAGCAATTTTAATTGCTTTGGTCATTGGTTATATCCTTGCTGGATTTATGGGACATTTAAACTTTTCTGTGTTGCAGGATGCGCCACTGATCCAGATTCCCATCCCAATGCACTTTGGATTAAGCTTTTCATGGAGCCTGTTTATTCCAATGGCATTTATCTATTTGGTCACTTCACTGGAAGCGATTGGTGATGTGACCGCCACCAGTAAAATTTCCAATCAGCCTGTTGATGGTCCAATCTGGATGCAACGAATTAAGGGTGGTGTATTGGTCAATGGTGCCAACTCATTTCTGGCGGGTATTTTCAATACATTCCCAAGTTCTGTGTTTGCTCAAAACAATGGTGTCATTCAACTGACAGGGGTCGCAAGCCGTTATGTCGGGATCTGGATTGCCATGCTGCTAATTATTTTGGGACTATTCCCTGCTGTTGCAGCGGTCATTCAGGCTGTACCCCAAGCTGTGCTCGGTGGTGCGGTAATGGTGATGTTCGGTGCTGTTGCTGCGTCTGGAATCAATATCCTTGCCAGCATCCAGTTAGACCGCCGCGCTTTGCTGATTATTGCGATTTCACTTGCATTAGGTTTAGGTGTAGCACAAGTTCCACAAATCCTTGAACATCTTCCTGAATTATTCAAAAACATTTTCAGCTCAGGTGTTGCAACGGGTGGTATTGCCGCGTTGATTTTAAATATTGTTTTACCTGAAACTCAAAAATAGTCTTTTAACCATCGTAATTGCCCAGTTTCACCACTGGGCTTTGTTTTTGATGAGAGATCAAAATGGATCCACGTAGTGAAGTCGTTTTACGACAACAAGATTATTTAAATGGGCAAGTTTTACTGATTAATGCGCCCAACGACCAACTCGCCAAAAATTTACCTAGTCAAGTACAAGCGTCTGTCTGGACTTGGAATTATGCTGATCATCAAGGTTTTCAAAGCGGTGGTATAAATTCATATTTTTCAGTTGAGTTTCCACAAGCAAGTTTTGATCAGGTTGTTATTTTCGTTCCAAAATCTAAAGAGTTATTGAATTATATTCTTCATGTCGTGGTTAGCCAGTTAACACTCGGTCAAAGCGTATTTTTAGTAGGTGAAAAAAAAGGCGGTGTTGAACGTGCTGCAAAACAGCTGTTGCAGTATGGCAAAGCTTTCAAACTTGACAGCGCACGTCATTGTCAACTTTGGCACATGAAAATTGAAAAGACTGAAATACACAAACCACTTGACCATTGGTTAAAAAACTATATTGTGCAAGTCAATCAAGAACAGCTCGAAATCTGTGCTTTACCGGGTGTATTTAGTCAAGACCATTTAGATGTCGGTACAGCCGTACTATTGCCTTACCTGAATCAAATAAAATCAGGCAAGATTGCCGACTTTGGTTGCGGTGCTGGAATTATTAGTGCTTATTTAGCCAAACTTAATCCAAACCAGCACATTTTTGCACTTGATGTTGATGCATTTGCATTACGCTCCACTGAACTGACCTTTCAACGAAACGGTTTAAATTTAACACAGCTACATCTACAGCCTGTCACAGGTTTTGTTGATGCACCTAAAGATCTAGATGCCATCGTCAGTAATCCACCTTTTCATCAAGGTATTCATACCAATTACGATGCAAGTGAAGAACTCTGCCAATTGGCGAAAAAGCATCTGAAAAGCTCAGGTGAACTATGGATCGTGGCTAATCGTTTTCTAAATTATCCACCTCTGATTGAGCAGAGCTTTGGTCAATGTCTTGTGAAAGCAGATCAACAGGGATTCAAGGTGTTATATGCCTGTGCAAACAGGGTCAGCTGATACTTTATCTATGGTTGCGGCAGAGAATATTTTTTAGGCGGTATAAGGCATGGGTGATGAAATTTAGTGATTCTAAATGAATCAGCCATAACGCTATAGCGGCAAAAAATATTCCTGCCCCGAAGGGTTATGGTTGAAATTCCCTCACTCTTCGTTATGAAACTTAGTAATAGAGTCGCTATTACTTTCGTTTCATGCCTTGATTGATGAAATTTCAGCCTATAACGCAACCCATATATAAAGTGTCAACAGACCCTTATACAGTTTAAGGAATTTTTATGAGCGATACATCTGCTCCCCAGCATCTCCAGCGTAAGCTTGGGGCACGCCACCTAAATATGATTGCCATTGGCGGTTCAATTGGCACAGGCTTATTCCTTGCTTCGGGTTCTACCATTGCCACCGCAGGTCCAGGTGGTGCGTTATTGGCATATGCTTTAATTGGTATCATGATTTATTTTCTGATGACCAGTCTGGGAGAACTCGCCACCCATAACCCAAGCTCTGGTGCATTCTTTACCTATGGCAGCCGCTATGTCGAAGAGGGTTTTGGTTTCGCACTGGGTTGGAACTACTGGTATAACTGG
>NZ_DDAH01000269.1:0-469 GCF_002333245.1 Acinetobacter sp. UBA2063 | reverse complement strand
CTACTGGTATAACTGGGCAATTACTGTTGCTTTTGAATTGGTTGCGGTACAGTTCATTATGAAATTCTGGTTTCCTGAGATTGCAGGTTTTTACTGGAGTGCCATTTTCCTTGCCGTGATTTTTGGCATTAATGCCATGACCGTCAAAGGCTTTGGTGAAAGCGAATTCTGGTTTTCCATGATTAAAGTGGTTGCGATTATCGTCTTTATCATCATTGGGATTGCCATGATTGTAAAAATCATGCTTACACCTGATGTATCGGTATGGAGCAACTGGACCAAGGGGGATGCGCCTTTTGTGGGGGGGCTGCAAGCCCTGGTCGGGGTCGCCATGATTGCGGGATTCTCTTTTCAGGGCACTGAAATGGTGGGCGTTGCCGCAGGTGAATCCAAAGACCCAAAGAAAACCATTCCATTGGCGATTAAACAGATTTTCTGGCGGATTTTGCTGTTCTATATCCTGTGTATT
>NZ_DDAH01000068.1:2896-3970 GCF_002333245.1 Acinetobacter sp. UBA2063 | reverse complement strand
TTACGGCTATTCGGATAAAAACCTGATAGCGAGTATCTTGCATAGGCTAGGTCCCAGTTCACTTATCAATAACCCTTAAGCTGTTTCGCTTAAGCCTTATCAACAATAACCCCAATAAAATCTTGAATATGAATCAACTGATGCTTTTAGGCGCCCAGATCATCTAAATTCTGAATCGTCCATGTTAATTGTTCTGGCATGAGATGCTGCAGTACCGATTTTAATTCAACAGCATTATGACCACTGACATAACATTCAATACGTGTAATATTATGACTTATTTTGTCACATAATAACCTATTTTTTATCAAAATATAGGCTGTTTGCCGCGCAACTGCCTGTCCAGAATCAATTAATTTTAACTTTTTATCAAAAACCTGATGAATTGCATCCCTTAAAAAAGGATAGTGAGTACATCCCAGCACTAAAAAATCCGCGCCCTGCTCCACCACAGGCTGCAATATATCCTGCAACACATCCAGACAGGCCTGGCTCATTTGCTGTCCCGCCTCAACAAAAGGCACCAGTTCCAGACTGGTGACTTTTAAAACCCGAACGCCAGCAGGTTCGGCAAACCTGCTCATCACATCCTTGATGAGCTGTCCGCGAAAGGTTGCAGGTGTCGCCAACACAGCCACCACTTTCGACCGTGTTTGCAGTACAGCGGGCTTTAATGCAGGCACCAATCCCACAATCGGAAAATGCTCGCCATAGTAGTCACGTAGGTAGTCCAGACTAAATGCCGATGCAGTATTGCATGCCACCACCGCAATCTTACAGCCCTGCCGATACAGCCACTCAATCGCACGCGCTGTTAATTGTCGAATTTCCTGATCTGAACGGGCCCCATAAGGCACATGCGCGGTATCGGCATAGTAGAGAATCCGTTCGTTGGGTAAATGTCGGGCAATCTCCTGCGCAATCGACAAGCCTCCAATTCCTGAATCAAAAACCCCAATCGGCGCATCAGAGGATGCATGTGGCATGGGGTCAGCCAATACGGGCAGGGATTGGACAGCAGTCATACAAATACATTAACACTGTGGTTTCTTCACTCTTTTAAGCTTAAACCTA
>NZ_DDAH01000068.1:0-2821 GCF_002333245.1 Acinetobacter sp. UBA2063 | reverse complement strand
TTTTAAGCTTAAACCTCAGGTGCTTAAATGCAAGACCAAATCACCACTTTTTAATGTCAAAACTGTCTCACCCCGTGCATTTTCAGACAAACTGCCATAGTTCACAAGGTGATAAAAACTTTGACGCTGAATCAACGCATTCATTCCAAAACGAACATGCACATAAGGACGCAATTCATCCTCTCCTGCTTCATTTGGATAGGCACGCATAAAAACTGGGTGTCGCTCATCCACAATCACCACATCCTGATTGCTGGTGGTGAGCTGTAAATAGGTCTTGCCCTCTATCTCAACCTGATCCACCTGGTTGATTAGCAGTGGCTCATCCTCAACCTCAATTTCAATCTGCTCAACAGGTGTTTTCAGGTAAAACTTTCCATCCTCTTTCCACAGCACCTTGCTAAACAGGTCGAGTAAAGCCTGCCGCTTGACCAATTGACCTTCGTGCCACCATTCTCCATTGGCTTTTATCTTTAGATCCATTTTGCCGCAATGCTTTGGATGCCACTGGTCTAAAGGTGGAATTGACCTTTTGTGACTTTGCTGTACATCTTTTACGTATTGTGCTATGCTCATTAAGTTTTTATCATCAGAAAACATGATTTTTCCCTTATTTTGTAGCGAGTCTGATGGAGAATCATTTTCATTTATCGTCGTTTATGCCTAGCTGACGAAAAAATATGACCGCTCAGCCAATTGGCGAGTCCAAGGTTTAAAACTATACTATCCCAAACGTTTGCAAGTACAATAGTGTCTTTGTGCTTGGCAATACAGAACACTCATGGCAGCACCGAATCGCAATATTACGGTTGCCACCCTTAAAAATATGAGGAGTCCTACATGGAACACATCGAACGTGAAGCGATGGAGTTTGACGTAGTGATCGTAGGCGCAGGGCCTGCGGGTTTATCTGCTGCGATTAAAATTCGTCAACTAGCGATTGAAAACAACCTACCAGACCTTACTGTGTGTGTTGTTGAAAAAGGCTCTGAAGTAGGTGCGCATATCCTTTCTGGTGCTGTACTTGAACCACGCGCCATGAATGAACTGTTTCCGAACTGGAAAGAAGAAGGCGCGCCACTCAATGTTCCTGTAACAGGCGACGAAACCTATTTCCTGCTTTCTGATACCAAGGCACAAAAAATGCCGTATTGGATGGTACCAAAATCAATGCACAACGAAGGGAACTATGTGATTTCCCTCGGTAACGTTGTTCGCTGGTTAGGTCAAAAAGCGGAAGAACTTGAAGTTTCAATTTTCCCTGGCTTCGCCGCTTCTGAAATTCTTTACCATGAAGATGGTACTGTAAAAGGTATCCAGACGGGTGATATGGGCATTGGCAAAAATGGTGAGCCAACGCATAACTTCACCCCAGGTTATGAGCTTCATGCCAAATATACCCTATTTGCTGAAGGCTGCCGTGGTCATCTTGGTAAGCGCCTAATTGCTAAATATAACCTAGATAAAGATGCCGATCCGCAACACTACGGTATCGGGATTAAAGAACTTTGGGAAATTGACCCAGCGAAGCACAAACCGGGCTTAGTGATGCACGGTGCAGGTTGGCCATTGAACGAAACTGGTTCGTCTGGTGGTTGGTGGTTATACCACGCTGAAAACAACCAAGTGACGTTGGGTATGATTGTTGATTTATCTTATGAAAATCCACACATGTATCCATTCATGGAAATGCAACGTTGGAAAACTCACCCAACAATTAAGCAATTCCTAGAAGGCGGTAAACGTATTTCTTATGGTGCCCGTGCGGTTGTGAAAGGTGGCTTTAATGCCTTACCTAAACTCACTTTCCCAGGTGGTTGTTTGATTGGTGATGATGCAGGTTTCTTGAACTTCTCTAAAATCAAAGGTTCTCACACTGCCATGAAATCTGGCATGTTGTGTGGTGAAGCTGTGTTTGAAGCGATTGTAGCGGGTGCAGCCAAAGGTGGTGATTTAGCCGTTGCACGTGTCACTGAAGGCGAAGATCATTTCGACAAAGAATTAACCGCATACACTGAAAAATATAACAATTCTTGGTTAAAAGAAGAGTTATATAGCTCGCGTAACTTTGGCCCAGCGATGCACAAGTTTGGTCAATGGATTGGTGGTGCGTTTAACTTTATCGATCAAAACATCCTTAAAGTACCATTTACCTTACATGACTTAAAACAAGACTTTGCTGCACTTAAAACTGTAGATGCATCGACGTTCAAACCAAACTATCCGAAAGCTGATGGTAAGTTAGTATTTGATCGTTTATCTTCAGTATTTGTATCAAATACCGTACATGAAGAAAATCAACCTGCGCATTTGAAATTGACTGATCCATCGATTCCAGTTGAAGTGAACTTACCGAAATGGGATGAGCCTGCTCAACGTTACTGCCCTGCTGGTGTTTATGAAATCATGGAAAATGATGATGGTTCTAAACGCTTCCAGATTAACGCAGCAAACTGTGTACACTGTAAGACCTGTGATATTAAAGATCCATCTCAGAACATTACCTGGGTAACCCCTGAGGGTGGCGGTGGTCCAAATTACCCTAACATGTAATTAGTATCCAAACATGTAATCTATTACATAGCCATTACTCAAAGCCCTGATTGAAAGATTGGGGCTTTGTTACTTTTAACATGCAAGCTAAAATCAATTCAATTTTTTCTTTTTATCGATATAAAGGAAAGGTTTTTAAGTAACTCAAACATCAGAATATTCAATGGCATGAAACTACGGCTATTGCCAAGTTTGAACATTTGCTTAAAAATAACTTGATCAAGGAAGCATAACAAATTAAGGAATCGCCCTGTCCCAAAAGGTCAGG
>NZ_DDAH01000151.1:0-9285 GCF_002333245.1 Acinetobacter sp. UBA2063 | reverse complement strand
CAAAAATGTACTGAGTAAGGGGCCAACAATTAAACCTAATGCCTGTGTCGCCGTACAAAAACTTGCCATTTTAACCTGTGATTGCTGAGATACCGCTTGGGCAGCGCCTGTAGTAAATGCAGGTAATAAGCACGCCACAGAAATACCATAAAAAATATAACTGGCCTGAAATACAAAAATTGTAGGTGCGTAGAGTGAAAGTAATAGACCAAAACACATGGTGACCAAACCAATAATCACCAAACTATTTAATTTGAGTTTAAACACTTTCACGATTAAAAGCTGGGTTAGCACCAAACAGACCCCGACAACCAACATGCATTGAGAAAAATAAACTGCACTCTGTTGGCTACTGAGATAAAACTTATCCTGAATATAAAAACCTGCCGTCATATTTAAAGTCACAATTGCAACATAAGTGACAAAACCTAGAGTTAACCAGATCAGACTTTGCTTCAGAATTGGCTCATTCGCTCGTGCATTATCTTTATCTTGTTGCGGATTGAATGACTCAGCCTGAACTTGCGGACTTTTACTAAACAGGATACCGAGTGCAATACTGACTAAGCAAAGTAAAACCACAGCAATCCACATCGGGAAAAGCAAACCACCAAACAATAAAACTGAGGTTGCAAACGGGCCGATAATCATCCCAAAACTATTCATCGCACCAAACATCGCCATTTGTTTGCTACGATCAGCGGCTTCACTTGCATGTGTCATCACATAACTTTGCAGACCAATTTGTGGCAAAGCCATAAAAATGCCTGTAGAAGCACGACTCAATACCAGTAAGATAAAAATGAATAACGTGGGTAAAATCGCATGTGTTCCAAAATACAGAATCAAGGTAAAAATAGCCCAAGTAAAGGTCATTCCCCAAAAGCCATAAATGACGAGTTGATTGGGAGATAGCTGACTTTTCCTTTTTGCAATCCAGATCGATGCAATCGCCATAAAGATTGCCCCTGCTGAAACAATCACACCACCTTGGAATTCAGATAAATGTAATTGTCGTGTCAATGGGGCAAGTAAAGGGAGAATCATGGAAAAACAAGTTCCATTGATCAAAGCAGCCAGCGCTAAAAACTTTAAATTATTGTTCATCATGAAAATCATCAAAAGAAAAGGCATCTAAAACAGATGCCTTTTTGATTAGATTAGTATTTGAGGGTATAACTCAAACCATAAGTACGGCCTTGTGCAGGCAGGCTAGAGATAGGACCATATACAGCTTCAGCTGCTTGACTAAATACAGTTTTATATTCTGTATTCCAAACGTTATAAACACCAAAGCCTACCGTTCCTGGGCCAACTTTCGCATTAGCAATCACATCCATAACGGCATAGCCTTTGATCTTCGTCGCTGCATTTGGGCGAACATTGGTATCATATTTTGCCTTTAGAGAATCTTCATATGCTTTATCCGTTCCCTTCACAGCTAACATCTGAACCCTTAAACCATTACCTTTGTCATCGTTCCATTCACCAAATAATGTACCTTTAACTGGTGAAACTTGTAAGGCATTCAGTTCACGCCAAGAACCACCTGCATCCTTGAATTGCCCACGCGTATAGGCAATTGTTCCACCAACACTAAACTGATCTAAAACAGGCATACTTGCATTTGCTTCAACGCCATAAATTCGCTGATCTGTATCTGCAACGGTTACAGAACGATCTGCCTTAAATTGAACCACTTTATCTGATGTATTGTAGAACGTGGTTAAACCTAAATTTGCTCCTAGATCATTTTGGAATCTCCAGCCAAGTTCATAGTTGTTGACCGTAATCGGATCAACATTACCTGAGCGCACAACATAACCTGCTGAAACATCACGTAATACACGTTGAATATCAGGCAAACTAAAACCTTGTGAAAAATTCGCAAAGACTTGTTGTTGATCATTTAATTTATATACCGCACCTAAATTAAATAAGGTTTTATCATGCTCTACAGTCCCTGCCGCTACAGTGCCGACTGGTTGACCCGTGATATCACCTTGAATTGCAGGAAACGTTGGTTTAAATGCGCTGGTATCACTTTCAATACGTTGATGACGCAAACCTGCCTGAATGTTGACCGCATCGCTTAAATCATAATTTCCTTGTACAAAGATACCGAGGTTTTTAATGGTGGCATCTGGGCCGAAATCATAACTACGACCTGTATTTTGATATTTTAAGCCATTATGCGTAAAACTATAGAGATCTGCCGTTTGTTGATCTTTTTCATGATCATAATCAATACCATAGGTGATTTTTAAATCACGATCAGCTAGATTCAGTTTTGATGTCATTGCTGCTCGAATGCCAGCAACATCAATATCCGACTCTGACTGATAAGCAAAGTAATAACCTGCTGGAATAAAGTTCGCTAGCAGCGTTGGATAGAATCTGGCTTTTTCATTGCGATAGTACGCTTCAACATTTAACTCTTGCCCAAGCAAATCAGTATTTTGATACTGTGCATTGACCGCATAACGCTTGGTAAAAGCTTGATCATCAATTTCAAAACCTTTTAACGCCTTTAAACTTGGCTTTGCGCCTAAGAAAACAGCGAAGTTTGTACCATAGTCAGGGCCATATTCTGAATCTTGTTGATCATCATAATATTGCGCACCCAAACTTAACTTTTGCTGATCCGTAAATTGCCAACTTAAACGTCCATTGACATCAACAGTTTCCGTATCTTGACGGTCAGTTTGTGCAACTTCAGGTCCAATTCGATCACCATGACTGTCTTGAATTTCACCGCGCTGGGTATAACCTGCGCCCAAGAAACCATTCCAATCGCCTTGGTTAAACGCAACGGATTGATAAGCTTCATAAGCCAATGCATCATTTTTAAAATTATCACCTGAAGTCACGCCGACTTTAGATTCAAAACTTAAACTGTCACCAGAGCCTTTTTTGGTCAGAATATTAATAATACCGCCTGTTGCCCCTGAGCCATAAATACTGCTCGCACCTGAAACCACCTCAATTTTTTCAATTGAATCTGGGCTAATGCTATTGAGTTGACGAGCCGCATCACGTGAACCGGTTTGCGCTACGCCATCAATTAACACAAGCACCTGACGACCACGCATGGTTTGTCCATAGTTGGTTGTGGTGCCACTACTTGGGCTAAGTGAAGGCACTAACTGCGCCAGAATATCGGCCAGTTTACGACCTGCCGCGGCCTGTTGCTCAATCTGTTTTTGTTCAATGGATTGAACTGTTCCTGCAATTTCCGCAATGCTTTGCGCTGAACGTGTTGCCGTGATCACAATTGGCGCGAGTTGTACTGAGTTTTTGCTTGGTGCCTCAGCTGCGGCATCTGCCTCAACAGTTTGCGCATAAAGCTGCGTGCTGACGGCCAAACTTAACAGTGTCAATGATGTCGAAATTGACATAACTTTCATAAATTACCCCTAGGTGAGTTGTTGCGTTTGTTTTGCTTTGTGGATGAGAACTTGGCTGAGCAATACGCTCAAAACCGATGAAACTGCGAGAATCAGATAAAAATTTCCATAGCCCAGTGATTTCGCTAAAAAACCTGACAGTGCGCCGCCAATGAAATACACCAGTAACTCAAAGCAAACTAAAATGGTGAAATCTGTACCAGCCTGATCTTTAGAACAGGTCTGCATGAAATGTGCATAAAGTGCCGTCATGGCGATATAACGAATAGCGAGTATGACCACGACAAACACACCAAGCAGCAAATGCCATTGATCAAGCCAACTAAGTAAAACGGCGCTGCCCAACAAGGCATAAACCAAGGTACGCGCCCAACCTGCCCAAATCAGCAATTGAGTTGCTGCTAATTTTTTCAATAAAAATGCGGCGGATACTGCGGCCAATAAACCCACACCTGCACCCACAACAGACATTAAAATGCCAATTTCTGACAAGGACCATTTTTGGTCAATCAGCATCGGATTCAGCATCGCCATAGCCGGTGCTTCGACCACGCGATAACACACAATTAATGCTAAAGCCCATAACATTTCAGGGCGTTTAAATGCACGAATTAAGCTAGGCGTTGGTTTTGCGATTTTTTCACTCGTCTCTTTTTCTTGAATGAAGAAAACAGCCAACATGGTCAGTGCGGTCATGGCCGCCAAAGACATTAACGCCGTTTGCCAACCATAAAGCTCATACAGCCATAAAGTTGCTGCTCCACCAACCATACTGCCAAGCGCAACACCTATACTTTGCGCCATACTGCCTAGTCGATACTCAGATTCTGAAAAGGTTTCGACCGTATAGCCATCAATTGCGATATCTTGAGTTGCAGCAAAAGTTGAAATCCATAAACCGACAATAACAAATACACCAAGACCGTAATCGAATTGGGTAAGTGCCAAAGCAACGACCCCCAACACTAAAGCTATTTGCGTAAACAAAAGCCAAGTTTTACGTTTACCGAGTTTTTTGAAATAAAAACGATCGATTAGTGGTGCCCAAAAAAACTTGAATGCCCAAGGAATATAGAGCAGCGACAACATGCCAATCCAACGTAAATCTACGCCTTGATGACGCAGAATCGCAGGTAAGGCCACATTATAAAAATACAGTGGTAAGGCATGCGCGAGATATAAAACCACCACGACACTCAGGCTCAAGGCTGAGACTTTCTGAATATTTAATGAATTTTGATTCATAAATACCTCTGCAAAGCCCATTGTGTGGCTTCAGCTTTATCTACGCTCACAAAATATGGAACATGCCAAGCTTTGTGCAGAGCTGGTGTATCCAATCGAATACGATCTTCTTCATCTTGAGCAATACGAGCAAAACCCAAGCAATATTGGTAAAAATCTTGTTTATATTGTTTATACCACTTGCCTTGGATTGCTCTATATTCCTCCGGAAATTCTGTATTTGCATCGGTTTGCATGATCAACACAAAATTTCGCTGATGTTCGAAATAGTGCTGAATTCGTGCTAACCATTGTTCAAATTCTGCAACAGAGACATTCGCCGCAAAGCGCATGTCTAAGATATGCATTTCATTGATATATAAGCTCATGTAACACTCAGGAGTTTGGCTGGCTGATCTGCTAGCTGTTGTTGTGATGTTTGGTAATAATCCCCAAACTTGTTATAGAAAGTTTCTCTGAAGCAGTAGTACAACATCGCTGTTTTTTCGGGCATCGGTATTAAACGTTGGCTTTCATAACAAAGCTCTGCCACTACTGCTGCATATGGTTTAACGGTATGATCTGGCTCACCCACAATTTTTTTAGCTTTTGAATGTTCAAAAATGTAAAAACTGAGTAAACGAATGGTTGGGCGCAAGAAGCCTTTGCCAAACACGGATTTGTCACCAAACAGGAGATGCCAACCGAGATCATTGTCATCACCATCGTAATAACGGCCTAAACGATCTCGTTTACCCTCATAAATTTCGGTATAGCCCACATCTTTGCCATCAATTCCGACGATTAATAAACGGTGATGGTCATCTGCTAACATTTTGTCGAAGTAAACTTGTAACTCTAGTTCTGATTTATTTAACTGCCACTGAGGAATTACATGTGGCTCATGCATCCATTGATGTAATAAAGGAATATCCTGAGGATATTGCACTTGGCGTAAGTAGTACTGTGTACCATCTTCAAAGTATTCAAAATAATCTGGCAATTGCTGAGAGATTGTTTTCATATCGAACCTATAAAATGACGAATAAAATTAGCCCGCTTTCGCTTGGCGTGGTTGTTCTGCCCATGTTTTCAATGTTTCTGGGCTAACTGGATTTGCAATAGGATCAAGGAAGACAGGAACAGGACGTTCTGCTTCATCGTTATAACTTGTGGTAAATAGACGTACACGGTTTAGACAAATTTTGGTGTAAGTTGGACGCAGCATGGCGAATTTATCAGCACGTTCAGCCAGTTCTGGATGTTTTTGGTTAAACTCAACAATCGTGTTGGAAATGGTCTGCCAAAAATCAAGCTCAGAATATTCAGGATAGTCTTGCAAGAACACATTACAGATATAACGGTAATGCACCATGAACAGACCTGTAAAAATAAAATGGCTTAGATCGGTCGCTTCGTGACGGAGTAATAAGTCTGCGTCAGATGGTAACTGAGTTAACTCAGGAAAATCCTCATCCACTAAATTGATGTCGTCAATGAAGTCTTTTAATACCATTGCTTTCGGCACACCATTTTCATGTACCAACATCGTGTTTTCGCCGTGTGGTGAAAATGCCAAACCATAGCGATACAAGCAAAGTAACAATGGACACATGCACACTTGAGCAAATTGAGCTAACCAAGCTAAAGGACTTAATCCTGATGCTTTGATCAGCACGCTCAGGATCGATTGACCAGAAATATCACGATGTAATAGAGCTGCTTGAGAGAGAACTTGTTGTGATGAATCAATATAGCGATCAACACTTTCACGCCACAAACAACCAAATAGTTCTTTAAATTGATATGGTGCGCCGTCAATGCGGTCAAAACATGGCTGGTGAATAGTTAAAGTTGCAACCTCACCCAAGAAAATCACACCTGTATTTTGTAAGTCTTGATCTTGTTGATGAATCTGTTTTAACCATGCGGTCACTGCTGGAGCAGCAAGATTACGTTTTGAGGGTAATCCACGATAAACAGCAGTATTAAAAATACTGACTGGCAGTTTAATGTAATGACGTTGTAGATTTGATGTATTGCATAATGTGCGAATGGACTGCATTGGCACATAACTATCTTGACTGATATTCAGTTCAATAATTTTCTGATCAACAATTTCATTGGCATAAGTTGGCACGAGCCATTGGTGCCATTGCCATGCATGTACGGGAATCAAAAAATAATTTTGTGGGTCTAGATTTTTTTCTTGAAGAATATTGATGAATTGCTGTAGTTCATTGGCATCAAATTCATGTTGATATAAACCACATGCACTCCAATCTTCAGTACTTCGATACTCTGCTAAATCACGATGTACAGCTAACCACAACACTTTAACTTCAGGAGAAAGTTCTGGCGCTGAGCTAAGATAATCATCATAACCAAAACCCATACGCCCCTTACTCATGATGAGCCAAGGATGACCTCGTAGCATGCCTTCAACTTTGTAATGAGGCTCAGTCAAAACCGCTGTGCTTGGCAAACGCGTTTCATTGAATAAATGTGCTTCTGCCAACCAAGTATTGTTCATTTCTTTGATCAAATATGCTTTGGTAAATGGCTTAACATTAGAACTGTCAGACATTGCGACAATGAACTCATGTAAGTTCCAAGCAGGTTGATCATTTTCCTGACTATGAGTCACATCACGTACCGAAGCTTCCTGAATATTCCAGTGTCCGAGTAGATATTGATTTCCTTGAAACTCATACTGACGATTGCCTAAATCTAAGCGATAATGCCCTGCTGACAATGCTTTAACTTCAATAATTTCTTCATATAGAAACTCTGCAATCGCCATTTCAATAAGACGTTGCCCTGCGGCACGCCATTGCTGCTGATTAATTTTTAAAGTTGCAAAGTTCATATCAGTTTCTCATAAGTTGAATGTACAGAAGCAGTTTGTGTCCGTGTGTTTGCACCACGACGATTAGGATGCGCCGTCATCACGTTCTGTTCTGTTTTCTTGAAAATTGAATGGTTTTTATTGGGAGAATTTTCGCAAAGGCACTCGTTTGATTGTGCTTTGTCATCTGCCATACAAATTTTTGGATTTTGAGAGAGATTAAAGTGTTGGAATGTCTGCGCTTGATTGCCTAATTCATAAAGAGGCTCAGCAAGCAATTGATTAATGATCTTTGCTGCACGATAAGCACCAAGACCTAAATCAGGTGTGCCGACACCATGACTATGCATTTCCTGATTTTGAACAAAAATATGACCATTCAGCCGATGTACAACACGATAGTCGTCTGTAATCTGCCAACGCTGTTTATGATCAAACTCGATGTATGGCTTGAGCAACTGCATAAAACCAAAATCAGGCGTGAAATAACCCGTCGCGGCTACAAGAAAATCACAGTCGAGATGAAAAGACTGAGCTGTAGCACGATGCTGGAAATGCAGTCGGATTTTTTGTGTATCCAATGCTTCTGCATCTTTCAAATCACATTGACTATGTAAATGTGTCTGTAAGCTTTGACCCGCAATGCTACGGTGATAAAGTTTTTGATAGATTTCACGGATGGTCTTTGCACTAATGCCCTTGTACAACAAAGACTGCTGCTGCAATTGTTGCTCTTTCTTTTCAGCTGGCAAAGCATAAAAATGCTGTGCATAGTCTGGGCTAAAATGTTCCAGTCCCAATGGTGCATATTCCATTGGGAAGAAGCCCAGAGAACGAGTAAACCAGTGTAGGTCGAACTGATGATTGGCTGTATCTTGCTGCTCATCAAGCAGATCAATAAAGACTTCGGCGGCGGATTGCCCTGAACCAAGTACTACAACATCGCCGTGTAAATCTATATCTGTATGCGTCATATATTGCGCAGAATGCAGACATTTTTGTGGTTGCTGCTGCTGTACTTTAGCCAAGCATTCAGGCAAGTAAGGCACATTACCGCTTCCGATGACCAGATGACGGCATAAATAACTGTGCTGAACACCCTCCGATTCCACCACAACTTTAAAACCAATAGTTTGAGGTTCGATCTTCAAAACACGAGATTGGTATTCAATACAATCAAGTTGTTCTGCAACCCATTGACAGTAATGGTTATACTCACAACGTGGAATATGCGGCTGTTCTAAAAAGTAAAATTTATATAAGCGTTGCTGATGACGCAGATAATTCAAAAAGCTAAATGGGCTAGTTGGATCAACCATTGAGACCAGATCTGCCATAAACGGCACTTGCAATACCGTATTGGGTAACTGCATCCCTGCATGCCAGTCAAACTGAGCTTTCTGTTCGAAAATTGCATAGTTAAGTGTGCTTTTATTATGCAGCAGGCTGGCCAGACTCAGATTAAATGGCCCTAAACCAATTCCAATAAAATCAAGCATAACTGACATCCTTCTGTGAAATACACAGCGGATTTGGCAGTTCGACATAGACAGATTGGTTCTCGACAGGCGCAATCAGCTCATCTAATTCATGTAAACGTGTGAGCAAATTACCTTTATAAGGCAAGGTTACATTGAACAATAATCCCTGTAATAAGCTACTGTCTGGATATTGCTGCAATTGCTCTTGCAAGAAACTTGTTAGATGCCCAAGTAATTCATCTTCAGTAATATAGCCTGTTGCGCCAATCGCATTGATAATGCCGAACAAGGTATTGCCAAAGAAATAATAACTAAAACGTTCATC
>NZ_DDAH01000049.1:0-17030 GCF_002333245.1 Acinetobacter sp. UBA2063 | reverse complement strand
TCTTCCGATCTTAATTAAATTGTTTTAATAAAAATCTATCTTTTTTATGCATAACTTATACAATTGGTCAAAATTTCAGTTTCTCTCCCCAAATTTGTTATTTACGAGGCTTACCATGCCAAAGGCACAGAAACTTATATTGGCGGTTTTGATTAATGCCGCATTGATCTCCTCAACATATGCAAGTGAACAAAGCGAAGCAAAAGGTTTTGTTGAGGATGCAAATGGTTCAGTATTGTTCCGCACAGGCTTTTTAAATCGTGATAAAAAAGACGGTTTAACAAATGATACAAGCTCAACAGCGCAAACTGCCATTTTTGATCTTCAATCTGGTTTTACAAAGGGTATTATTGGCTTTGGTGTTGGCGTAGTAGGTGATACATCTTTTAAGCTTGGTGCGAATAATAATACGGGTAATCAAATGATTCCTGTAGATGATCGTGGATTTGCTTATGATCATTGGGCTCGTGGTGGTGCCAATGTGAAAGCACGTATTTCCAACACAACCGTGACTTATGGTACACAGGTATCAACACTTCCTGTCATGGCAAGTAATCAAGCCCGTTTAGTACCTGAGTATTACACAGGTGTTTTCGTTGAAAGTAATGAAATTCCAAATCTAAATGTGGTTGCAGGTAAGTTCACAAAAAACCAAATGTCAAACCAAATTAGTACCGATAAAGATGTGACAGGTCAAGGGCTTGATCGTGCAGTAGTTTGGGGTGCTAAATATAAATTTAATGATCAACTCAATTCATCGTATTATGGCTTAGATGTTCAAGATAAGCTAGAACGTCATTATGCCAATGTAAACTTTACCCAAAGCTTAAAAGACAAGAGTACCTTAACACTTGATGCCATGGGTTATCATACAAAATGGGATAAAGATGCGCTCACTGATTCACATACCACAGATGATCTAGCAAACCGTAAAAACTCGATTTGGGCTGTTTCAGTGGGCTATGGCAAAGATGTACATAACATCATGCTTTCTTATCAAGATAACACAGGTAATACTGGGTATGACTATGGCTATAATGCTGATGGTTTACAAAGTATCTATGTGCCTAATTCCTATTTAGGTGACTTTAATGGTAATGATGAAAAATCTGTCGGGCTACAATATAACTACAACTTTAAAAATCACGGTTTACCTGGTCTAAACTGGACAACTGCATTTGTTTATGGTTGGGATATTGATATCGCTAAAATAACAGATCGCTCAAAAATCATTGACCAAGCCGAAGAACATGAGTTGTTTAACCAAGTCAAATATACAGTTCAAACAGGTGCATTGAAAGATGCAAGCCTACGTGTTCGCTATTCTTACTTACGTTCAAGTGATACCTATAATAATGTTTCTGGTCAATATGTCAGCAATGTCATTGGCTCAACCAATGAATGGCGTTTGTTCCTTGATATTCCTGTGAAACTATTCTAATTCAATTTAGATCAACTCATAAAAAAACCGCCATTCAATTGAATGGCGGTTTTTTTATGAGCCTGATTTTAGGGTGATAAAATCAGACTTTATCTTTTAAAATTATTTTTTAGCAGCTTCGATTGCTTTCAACACTTCAGCTTTTGCAACATCAGCATTTTCCCAACCACTGATTTTTACCCATTTACCTGGTTCTAAATCTTTGTAATGCTGGAAGAAATGCTCAACTTGACTGATCAATAAAGGTGGAAGATCGGTATATTCTTTCACATCTTTATAGAGAGGAGATAACTTCTCATGTGGAACTGCGATCAGTTTCGCATCGATACCACCATCATCTTCCATGTTTAGTTTGCCCACTGGACGGCAACGAATCACAGAACCCGCAGCAACAGGATGTGGAGTTACAACAAGTACGTCTAATGGATCGCCATCTTCAGACAATGTATTTGGTACATAACCGTAGTTAGCTGGGTAGAACATTGCTGTACCCATGAAGCGGTCTACAAATAACGCATCAGAATCTTTATCGATTTCGTATTTGATTGGCGCTGCATTTGCAGGAATCTCAATGATGACATAGATGTCATTTGGTGCGTCTTTACCCGCAGGAATATTGCTATAACTCATATCAACACTCGTTTATCTTGTGAACTTAGATGTAAATCCGACAGATTATAGCGTGAATACCATAAAAATGATGCTAGATATGCTGAGCGTTAAAGAATTTTATACTCAACATCAATTTAGGTCACTTTAATCGTAATCACAAACAATAAAATTGGACAAAATATTGAAAAAAACCAGATGATTGAGCGCAAGGTCGCTAGATTGGCCAAATAACATATTCCATAAATAATGCGCAATACGATATATGCCCAGCCTAAGCTCAGAATAAATTTCTCCGGCACAACCATATATTCGGCCATTAAAATTGCAGCGATAAATAAGGGTAGACTTTCAAAACTATTCTGTTGTACTGCATTGGCTCTGGCGGCTAGACCTGTCGTTTTCGCCAAAAATTCACGCGGATTCTGATTATCCTTTGCTTGGAAGCCACCTTTTGCTTTTGCAATCAGGGTAAAAACATACGGCAACAAACATGCGATGATAATCATCAATATAATGCCGCTAATACCTTGCATGCTCACATCCATCATTTGAAGTTCTGCTGATCATGCTATCATAACTCATAATCTATTGAATTTTCATTTGTGCTTGTTCGCCAAGTGTTTCCTTTAAATATTTTCTTTGTGTAAAAGTTCTGTTTTTTCATACTGTTTTAAGGTCAAGTTATGCAACCTCAAAATCAAAAAGAAATGTTTGATGTCCTTGCCAAACAACGGCAGCATCAGCTTTTGGTTGATCGCGTGCTGAAAGTGGTTCTGCCTATTATGGCGTTTCTGCTGAGCGTGATTTGTGCCAACTTAAACTGGCAGTCTACATTGGGAACTTTTGTGGTGCTGACCATTGCCTTTTATGCGGTGGGGATTCAGCGTTTCACTCTTTGGCACTGGCTAGTGGTGATTGTACTGTATGTCTTTGCGGACAATTATTTTAGCTTTAATGGAATCGACCCGAGCCGCTTGCGTTTTCAGCTTGCCACCATGCTGGTATTTGTAGGAATTGTGGGAATTGGCCGTCCTTATATTGATCGTTGGTTAATGAAATCTAATCATAAATAAAAAAACGCCGCAATTGCGGCGTTTTTTACAGCACAGCTTAAGCTGGTTTACGTAAATCTTTACGCAGGATTTTACCAACGTTTGATTTAGGTAGTTCTTCCATAAACTCAACATAACGCGGGCGTTTGTAGCCAGTTAGGTTTTGTTTTGCATAAGCAAGCACTTCTTCAGTGGTTAAAGATGGATCTTTCTTCACAATGAACAACTTCGGCACTTCGCCTGATTTTTCATCTGGAACACCAATTGCAGCCACTTCCAATACTTTCGGATGTTTTGCAATCACTTCTTCAATTTCACTTGGGTAAACGTTGAAGCCAGATACCAGAATCATGTCTTTCTTACGGTCTACAATCTTGAAATAACCGCGTGTGTCCATGACACCGACATCGCCAGTACGGAAGAAGCCATCTTTCGTCATGACTTTTTCAGTTTCATCAGGACGGTTCCAGTAGCCTTTCATGACTTGAGGACCACGAATCGAAATTTCACCCCGTTCACCTAAAGCAACTTCATTACCATCATCATCAAGCAATACCACTTCGGTCAACGGCAATGGAACACCAATTGTGCCACTGAACTCTGTGGTTGCTGGTGGGTTTGCTGTCGCAACTGGTGAAGTTTCAGACAAACCATAACCTTCAATGATGATGGTACCCGTCACTTTTTTCCACGCTTCAGCAGTCGATGGTAATACAGCCATACCACCACCCATAGCCATCTTCAATTTGCTATGGTCAAGCTGCTTGAATTCTTCGTTATTCACCAAGGCATTGAACAATGTGTTCACTGCTGGGAAGAATGAAGGCTGGTATTTACGCAGCTCGCCCACAACCGCTGGAAGATCACGCGGGTTAGGAATCAAGATATTCGCTTGACCTTTGTACATACCGTAAAGTGCACACACCATGAATGCAAAGATGTGGTAAAGCGGCAATGCACAGACAATACGGTCGTCTTTAGCACCATCACCCGTACCGAATTTACTTGAGAAAATTCCGTCACACTGCAATAAGTTTGATACAAGGTTGCGATGAGTTAATTCAGCACCTTTAGAAACACCTGTTGTACCACCCGTATATTGAAGTACAGCCGTATCGCTTAAAGTCAGGCTTGGACGCTTGTAGTTGCTTGGGCTCACTTTGTTCAATGCAGTGTTGAACTTCACATGACCAGGGATATTCCATGCTGGAATTTGCTTGCGAACCTTGCGTAAAACGAAGTTTACGATGGTGCCTTTAAGCGTACCCAGCATATCCCCCACAGAGGCAACAATCACATGCTTCACAGGTGTTTTGCCAATAATGCTTTGATATACGCTGGCAAAGTTTTCAATGATCACCAGTGCTTCTGCACCTGAGTCATTTAACTGATGTTCAAGCTCACGCGCTGTATAGAGTGGGTTCACGTTCACAAGGACCAGACCTGCACGGAATACACCCAATGCCACCACTGGATACTGGAATACGTTCGGCATCATCACCGCAACACGCGATCCTTTTTTCAAGCCCAGACTTTGCAGGTAGGTGGCAAATTTACGGCTGGCGACTTCTAATTCATTATACGTTAAAACTTTATCCATAAAGATAAAGGCATCACGTGAACCAAATTTTTGGAAATTGCGTTCAAAAATATCAACAAGTGAGGTGTTTTCAGCAGGTAGTGCAACTGTTTCTGGAATTCCTGTCTTTTTGTATTCAGCAAACCAAATCTTTTCCATAATGCCATTATCTCCGAGTGGTAATCCTTAAAAATAGTAACAATGTTACTTCCATGACAAAACATTTTTTTAACTTTGTGAATTGCCGTGTCAATCTATTCAAACAATATGAATACATTGTCATATATAACGTATTTATATCACAGAATACTAGCCTTATCTCTGAATGAGGAGTCTATTTGCTTTTTGATATCCTCGTGGTAAAAGTTGCCCCTTTGTTGCTCTTTTTCCTATATATTTTTGGAGATCATCCCCTTTCAGTTTTAAGTGCTGTTGTCCTGCAGCGACTTGGATTATTTCATCTAACGTCAGGGTTGTCATGGATAAAATCTGCTCTTTTTCCTCAAGTTGTATCAACTTGTTACCTTTTCCTTTGTTCAGGACAGGCAGTTCGGCCAAGTCAATGATGAGTAAACGGCCTGATGAACTCAGGATGGCGGCATGTGTGGCCTGCTGAACTGGAAGTAGGGGCAAGGCCGTTGCCTTGTCTGCAACCGTCAAGAACGCCTTACCTGCCTTGGCATTGGTATCCAGTTGTGCGGCCTGGGTTTTAAAGCCATAGCCATTTGAACTGACGGCAAGTAGCTCACTGTTATCATCTGCAATAAAGACCTGAATAAACGATACGCCACTTGCAGGTGCAAGCTTGGAACTTAAGGGCTCACCCAAACCACGTGCGGATGGCAAACTGCTGATTGGCAAGGCATAGCTACGCCCTGTCTCATCGAGGAAATACACCCGTTGATTGGTTTTACCGACTGCATGGCTCAAGTATTGGTCACCCGCACGGTAATTCAGGTTGGCCGCATCAACTTCCGCACCTTTGGCGGCACGTACCCAGCCAGCCTCGGACAACACCACCGTCACAGTTTCGGCAGGCATTAAATCCTGTTCCTTAATCTGGACGGCATCCGCACGCGCAACGATTGGCGAACGTCGGTCATCACCAAATTTTTTCGCATCTTCTTTCAGTTCATTGATAATCAGGCTTTTCAATGATTCTGGATTTGCCAGTTGTTCACGGATAATGGCTGCTTTTGCTTCCAACTCCTCCTGCTCACGGCGGATTTCCATTTCTTCAAGCTTGGCCAAATGACGAAGCTTGAGTTCCAGAATGGCTTCGGCCTGAATATCGTCAATACCGAAATGCTGCATCAACACAGGTTTGGGCTGGTCTTCCTCACGGATGATGCGAATCACGGTATCAATATCAAGATAGGCAATTAAAAGACCTGCCAGGATATGCAAACGTTTTTCGATTTTATTTAAATGGTACTGCAAACGGCGAGTCACAGTTTGCTTACGAATCTCAATCCATTCCAACAAGATTCGGCGAATGGATTTGACTTGCGGACGGCCATCTGCCCCAATCATGTTCAGGTTGACGCGATAGCTGGATTCCAGATCAGTGGTGGCAAATAAATGGCTCATCACCGTTTCAGCATCGACACGGTTGGAACGCAATACAATGACTAATCGCGTTGGATTTCGATGATCCGACTCATCACGAATATCTGCGACCAGAGGTAACTTCTTGGCAATCATCTGATCAGCAATTTGGGTCACAACTTTAGAGCCTGAAACCTGATATGGAAGCTCCGTAATCACGATTTCATTTTTTTCTACCGTATACACTGCACGCGCACGATAGCTACCACGCCCTGTGGTTTGAATCTTTAACAACTCTTCAGGCGGGGTAATGATTTCAGCTTTGGTCGGCAAATCTGGTGCAGGAATATATTCCGCCAGTTTTTCATCAGTGGTTTCAGGGTTACGAATCAGTGCAATCGTCCCTTTCACCACTTCACGTAAATTATGTGGTGGAATATCGGTTGCCATACCCACTGCAATACCCGTCGTACCATTCAACAGAATATTGGGAATACGGGCGGGTAAAGTGATTGGTTCTTTCATCGAACCATCAAAGTTGTCCTGCCATTCACTAGTGCCCTGTCCCAACTCGCTCAGCAACAGTTCACTGTAGGCAGACAGTTTGGCTTCGGTATAACGCATTGCCGCAAAGGATTTTGGATCATCAGGTGAACCCCAGTTGCCCTGCCCCTCAATTAGCGGATAGCGATAGCTGAATGGCTGGGCCATCAATACCATCGCCTCATAGCAGGCAGAGTCACCATGTGGATGATATTTACCCAGTACATCACCTACGGTACGTGCGGACTTCTTTGGCTTGCCTGTTGATTTCAAGCCCAGTTCACTCATGGCATAGACAATACGGCGCTGTACGGGTTTCAGGCCATCACTGATATGGGGCAATGCACGATCCATAATCACGTACATGGCATAGTTGAGGTAAGCTTGTTCTGTGAATTCGGCTACGGAGCGGTTTTCTGTTGCATGATGTGCAAGGCTGGTCATATCAGCAAGTCATATAAAAAATTTACTTAATGTTATCGTAAATGCCCTTGCGCTGCTATAACCGCAGCTCATATGCGGAGAAAGCATTGTGACAAGTCTTTGTTGTTGTTTATGCGTCAAGTGGTGTCTTGTCAATGCTCATCCGTTGAAGATGCAGACTCAGCATCATCTTCCTTATAAATAAATTTTGGCATTTCCAGACCAAAATAAATTGCAATCACGCGCAAGGTGAAACCAAACACCAAGGTAAAAATTACGGTAAGGTCATGTGGTAGTCCAACCTCTAGACAGACCCAATAACAAATCACGGCAACAAAGGAAATACTGGCATACAGCTCACGACGGAACACTAGTGGCACATCATTACACAAGATATCGCGCAAAATACCCCCCGATACCCCTGTTAAGACCCCAGCCACGGCGGAAACCACAAAACCATGCCCCATCGACAAGGCAATTTGACAGCCAATGATGGTGAAACCAATTAATCCCATGGCGTCAAGCAATAAGAACACACTGCGTAAATGTTTCATCCACTTGGCGATAATAATGGTGACAAATGCCGCACAGCAGGTCAAAACCAGATATTCAGGATGCTTGACCCAGGTTAAAGGATAATGTCCCAGCAACACATCGCGCACGGAGCCACCACCCAGTGCAGTGACACAGGCAATCAGCACCACACCGAACCAGTCCATACTCCGTCGCCCTGCCGACAGTGCGCCTGTCATGGCTTCCGCAGTGATGGCAATGATATAAATCACGGTGAGCAACATCTGCCTACATCCTTAAATCAGGCATAAAAGTGTGCGCTATTTTAAGTCAAACTTAGATGAATTGCGCACAGCATTGCTTAAATTTTTTCCCCGAGCCACAGACACAGGGTTGTTTCATGGTGATCTGCATAGCCAGCGTTGGATCAAGAAAATACCAGTGTTGCTGATGCAACACAAAATGTGAAATTTCATGATGAATGTGTTGCTGTTTTCCATCATGGTAATAGGCCTTGAATTCTACCAAGGCATGGCTTTTATCAAGCTTGGGCTGGTGTTGTACCACTTCCAGTTTCAGCCACTGATTCGCCTGACTCCAATCTGCAATCGCATCACGGTCTAAAAAAACCTGCTGCCCCAAAGCCGTGGTTTCCAGAATGTAGTCAATCTGCTGCAAGGCAAAGGCGCTATAGCGTGAACGCATCAATTGTTCGGCCGTTTGGGCCGTTTTCTGTTTCAAATGCAGGGGCTGGCAGCACACCACATATTGCCCCTGCCCGCATGGACAGTTTTCTAAGGAGGTCATTTTCAACTCTCAAATAAAAATAGCCCTGAGAAAATCTTGTACAACAAGATCAAACTCAAAGGCTATTGAGATGGAACTTAATTACTTCTCTGCTTGTTTCTCTTCCGCGATAATGCGCACTTTCTCAATCTTGTGTCCATCCATGGTCACCACTTCAAAGCGGTAGCCATCTGCTTCAACCGTCTCACCATTTTCAGGTAAACGGCCCAAATGGAACAAAAGATAACCCGACAGAGTTGAGTATTCCTCACTTTCATCTACAAGGTCTTTACCCAGAAGCAATGAAACATGGCGAATATCGGTTGAACCTTCCAGTATCATGGAACCATCTTCAAGGCTTTCCGCCGCCGCTTCAAGTTCGTCCTCATCAGGGAATTCACCCGCAATCGCTTCCAGTACGTCAATTGGTGTGGCAATGCCCTCAATCGAACCATATTCATTCAGTACGATTGCCATTTGCAAGGGTGCCTGACGCAGTTGCTCCATCACCATCAACACCTGCGCATTTTCATGCACAATCACAGGTTCACGCAGATGTTTACTGAAATCAATCGTTCCTGTTTCAATGTATTCATTGAGAATTTTATGGGTCAGTACCACACCCTCAATATTATCCAGCTCACCCCGTGCAATGATCAGGCGTGAATGGGTCATTGCCATCAAACGTTCTTTCAATTCGGCTGGGTCAGCCGCAAGGTCAAGCCATTCCAGCTCAGGACGTGGTGTCATCACTGATTTTACAGGACGCTCAGACAGCCCCAATACGCCCTGTACCAGTACGCTGTGATACACGCCATTGTCCTCATCAAACACTTCCTTGGCGTAGGCCTGTGTCGCCAACACATCTTCAGACTCGTTGTTCTGCCCTTCACCACCATTGCCTTTACTGCCCAGCATACGCAAAACAGCCGATGCGGTGCGGTAGCGTAAATCTGTGGTGGTGACCAGTTTCTCCTGATTGCGGCGCATGGTTTGGTTGACTATTTCGACCAGTACAGAGAAACCAATCGCTGCATAGAGGTAGCCTTTCGGAATATGGAAGCCAAAGCCCTCCACCACCAGTGAGAAACCAATCATCATCAGGAAGCCAAGACACAGGATCACCACGGTTGGATGCTTATTGACGAAATCCATCAGTGGGCGTGACGCCAGCAGCATGATACCAATCGCAATGGTCACTGCGATCATCATGATGGAAAGCTCTTTCACCATCCCCACGGCAGTAATCACGCTGTCGAGTGAGAACACGGCATCCAGCACCACGATCTGAACCACCACCATCCAGAACGCGGCATGGACAGGGTTTTCTTCTTTTAATGCCTGCTTGCCCTCAATCCGTTCATGCAGTTCCATGGTTCCCTTGAACAAGAGGAACACACCACCGAACAACAGGATGAGGTCTCGACCTGAGAAAGCATGGTCAAATATATGAAATAGTGGTTCGGTTAGGGTCACTACCCATGCAATAGATGCGAGCAGCACCAGACGCATTAGCAAAGCGAGTACTAAACCAATTCTACGGGCGGCGTTACGTTGGTGAGGTGGTAGTTTCTCTGCCAAAATGGCAATAAAGACCAGGTTATCAATACCCAGTACAATTTCAAGTATAACCAATGTCGCCAGACCAACCCATGCAGAGGGGTCGGACATCCATTCCAGAATCATTGAGCTGACTCCTCTGCAAAATTGGCAGTGTTATGATGAAATTGAAAATCTAAAAGGTCGGCACAGGTAGCCAAAACATTTTTTATAGGAAAAAAGAACAAAGCGGAGCGACAACAACCACTACTCATAGAGGTACATAGATTAATAAAAGGATTTTCAGTATAGGCAAGATTGAGGTGAAATTCATCATTTTTATAAGCATGATCTTGGTAATTTTTTTCTAAAGTTTACAGAGAAGCTTGTATGGAAAGTGTGCATCAAACTGTCATAAAAGTCATTTAACCTAGACAACGACAGTGAAAATGATAAGGTAAAAATAAACTGAATGAATAGTATTGTAAAAATGACTGAAAACAACGAAACATCTCCCATCAAAACTACCCAATCCCTGATTGCCTTATATTGCGGTTCCCGTACAGGCAACAAACCCATTTACCGTGACACAGCCATTGAACTGGCCCAGCATATTGCCACTCAGGGTTTCGGAATCGTCTATGGCGGGGCCAGCATTGGCCTGATGGGTCAGGTTGCCGACACCGTGCTTGAGCATGGCGGTGAAGTGGTGGGGGTGATTCCCGAATTTATGCTGGACTATGAAATTGCGCACAGCCAGTTGACCGAACTGCATATCGTCAAAAGCATGCATGAACGCAAGGCCTTGATGGCGGAACGTGCCAGCGCCTTTATCGCCCTGCCAGGCGGATTGGGAACGTTCGAGGAGATTCTGGAAATCGCCACCTGGGGACAGCTCAACCAGCACCAGAAACCGATGATTATCTATAACGTCAACCGTTTTTATGATGCGCTGATTGCCCAGCTTGACCATGCCGTTGATGAGGGCTTTTTACCGCCCCAGCATCGTGCCAAACTGATTATTTGTGAAAATCCAGAACAAATCTCTAATGTCATCAAGAACCTCAATGCACCAACACACATTGAAGTTTAAACATCACCTATAAAAAATGCGGATCAATCTAGATCCGCATTTTTATGTCTAAATTTAATATAGATTTACTTGATAAATGCTAGTGGTACCACTCACCTCATTACCCACAACCAATAGTGGCTTGCCATTTGGCGAGTCTTTGGCAGAGATAAAGATTAGACCTTCTGGTCCAAGATCACCATGTGCAGACAATGCCGTCGACGGATCAGCCTGATCCCATACTTCTCGTGTATTTAAATAATCTTGGAAAATTGGCTGTTTAGGATTACTGACATCAAATACCATGACCCCACCCATACGCTCAAGTCCTAAGAACAAGAATTGTTTGTTGCCAATTTTGCCAATCGTCAAGCCTTCAGGTTCAGGTCCTTTATTGCTGCTACGTCCGCCTAATGTGTTGCCTTTTTCATGATTGCTATTGAACCAATCTTGGCATGGAATATTCCGTGCTTTACCAAGTTTACATTGATCACTATTCAAATATTGTTCAATGAAATCACCCGAGTCATAAGCGATTTTAACTTGATTTTGTGTATCCCAAATTGAGAATGAGCGTCCACCCAACAGGTACAAGTCGTCGTACATCAAATAATCGGTAAGTGGATTACCATTGATACCAATTTTATCGCCAGCTTTTGAGTAATACACAGGTTTACCATTTTCAGTTTGGTAACCTTGTGTCCAGGTAATTTTTAAACGGCCCAATTGCTTGTCATCTCGGCAGTTACCAGCATCACCTTTGCTCGCACCACAGTAGGCAAAAGTGGTCGGATTCAGGTGCGCACCAGCAGCTAAATCACGTAATTGTGCAGGAAGATCATCGGCACAACGGCGATCAAAACCATCCTTGTGCACGAGATGTTTTACGCGCCACTCTTCAACGAATCCTTTGCTATTGTCATTGTCACAGCGCTGCAATTTATTCTTTTCAAAGTCTTTCAGCTTAGTTAGCCCAAAATATTCGGCTGTATTTTCACCCCATGCACGCGCATCACCTTCATTTGCAGAAATTAAATAGGTTTTTTTATCCGCGGCAGTATAAGCAGCAATCGCATCAGGATGATAAATCCCTTTAAGTCCATTCCATGCCTTGATCATAATATCTTGAACTGTTTTTTTACCGTCAAAATCACTCACATCCAAAGCATTACTTGAGTTTTTATTTGGATCCAGCATCGACTTAAAACCACTGTCGCTAAGCCCGTGATCTTTGAATCCCATTGCTTCAATCGAAGTCACCGTTGCCGTCGCAATATCTAAAACCGCGATCGCATTATTTTCTTGTAGTGCAACCCAAGCGGTTTTACCATCATCCGAAACTGCAATATATTCTGGCTCTAGATCTTGAGCGACTGTCGCATTCGGTCCAAAAATACGAACTCCTTTGGCAAGTAACGCATCTTTTTGACTATTAAACGCTTTAAAATCAGCAGTTTTGACTTTTGGCTTGCTGATATCAGTCACATTGATCACACTGACAGAGCCTTCTGGATCGGTTTGATAATCATCAGAGGGTTCACCTTCATTGGCCACCAATACCGTTTTCCCATCTGGTGTGAACGTCAACATATCGGGTAAAGCACCCACTTGCACATGGCTTAGACGTTTAAGATCACTCGCTTGATAAAAGGCAACAAAACCAAGATCTGTTTTATTCGCAGCTTCAACAGCCAAAGCAATAATGCCATTTTGGATGCTGACACTGTTGACCTTTGCACCTTCCGCGATGTCATCAACAGTTAGTGATTGTAAATAAGTTGGCTTAGCTGGATCAGCAAGATCAAGTACATCTAATGCCCCCAGCTCAGCATTGACCACAAAAACACGTTTTGTCGCAGGGTCATAGGCAGGAATTTCAGCTGCACTCTTTCCAAAAACACCTGATTCATATCGGCTTAAAAAGCTCAACTGAATTCGCTCTGGTGTAGGCTCTACTACTTCAGGTTTAGGATCAGGATTTGATGATTTTTCTGTTTTGTCATCATCATTACACGCCACCAACCCCACTGACAGCATTGCAGTGAATAACACTGAAATCTTAAATTTCATGATCAAATTCCATAGATTTTATTTTGTAGAGCTAATCTAGTCATTCGAGGTGCAAATACGATGACATTTTCATGTCAGTTCGATGACGAGTCTTTGACAATTTTGGGCTTTATTTCAAATACAATTCTATTAAACTAAAGCTGATATTTCATACGTCACCACTCATGACAACAACCACTCATCAAGCCGTACAGCCTGAATTTCGTTTATTGGTGCTCTTGGTTTCTATCGGCTTTTTTATGCAGGCCTTGGATACCACGATTGTCAACACGGCGATTCCTGTGATGGCAATTCAGCTCAATGAAAATCCATTACAAATGCATGGGGTAATTGTTGCCTACGTCCTATCAGTTGCTGCTTTTATCCCATTAAGTGGTTGGTTGGCAGACCGCTTTGGTATCCGTAATACTTATCTTGCTGCTATGGTGATTTTTAGTCTGGCATCACTCGGTTGTGGCCTGTCTCAGACCTTAGATCAACTCTTGATTTGTCGTGTTATTCAAGGGATGGGCGGCGCATTATTGATGCCCGTTGGACGCTTGGCTTTACTTAAAATTATTCCACGTAGCCAATTTCTTTCAGCGATGAGTTTAATGAGTCTGGCTGGTCTCATAGGTCCTTTGATGGGACCAACTTTGGGTGGATGGTTAGTCGAAGTTGCCACGTGGCACTGGATTTTCCTTATTAATCTCCCCATGGGTGTGCTTGGGGTAATCATGGCGCTTAAAGTCATGCCAAATCAAAAAGAACCAACCGTCAAATCCTTTGATCTCGGTGGATTTATCTTATTGATGATTGCTATGGTGGGTCTGTCGCTTGGGATTGAGAATATCGCTGCGCCACAATATTCTGGTTGGATCAGCATCAGTCTACTGGTAATCGGATCTTTAGCAACGTTTGGCTATGCGTATCATGCACATAACCATCAGAATGCCTTGTTTCATGGACGATTGTTCCGCCATAAAATTTTTTCAATTGGCATTTTAGGCAATTTCTTTGCACGTTTAGGTAGCAATGCAATTCCTTTTATTTTGCCATTGATGCTACAAGTCGCCTTTGGTTTTGAACCCTTTATCACAGGTTTAATGATGATTCCACTGGTATTGGGCTCATTATTTTCTAAACCGATTATCCGCCCTTTGATCCAGCGTGTTGGCTATCGTCGTTTTCTACTAACCAATACCGTTCTGGTTGGATTATGTATCGCCAGTTTCGCCCTAATGACAGCAACAACCCCACTATGGCTTAAAGTGCTGCACCTGTTTATTTTTGGTACACTAAATTCGCTGCAATTTGTCGGGATGAACACCCTAACCCTGAAAGACCTGCCGCAACAGGATGCCAGCAGTGGCAACAGTTTCCTTTCCATGATCATGATGCTATCCATGAGTATTGGGGTGGCGTTGGCAGGAACCTTGATTAATGTGTTTGGTCAGCATTTCTCAACCGCTTCCCTCACCACTGCGTTCCATGCCACATTAATGACACTGGGTTGTATCAACCTGGTCACCGCACTGGTATTTTGGCAAATTCCAAAAGAAATGGCAGACTAAATGCGTGAAAAAATATAGCTGACGACATGGCAAAGAAACCTGTGAAACATCCACTCTCCCGATATTATCCAACCTATGCCAGTGTTGGCTTAGCTGTCATGCTTGGTGTGGTGAGCTATTTCGGCCTGTTCCATCAGCAGAAAGCGTCTGCGCAGGACTATGCCATTCGTGGCTTTGATGTTTCGCACCATCAGGGTGAGATTAACTGGAAAAAGATCTCTCCAGTGCAGTACCAGTTTGTCTATCTAAAAGCCACCGAGGGTGGCGACTTTAAGGACCGAAACTTTCAGGAAAACTGGCTTAAGGCACGCGAACAGGGCCTGCATGTTGGTGCCTACCACTTCTATCGTTTATGTCGGGATGGCAAGGTGCAGGCGGAAAACTTTATCGCTACCGTGCCCAACAAAGCAGATGCCCTGCCGCCCGTGATTGACCTTGAATATGATAGCAACTGTATCAACGCCTTTACCAAGGAGCAGTTACTCAGGGAAATTCAGGTCATGCATGACCAGCTACAGCAGCATTATGGCAAGCAGCCCATTTTCTATATTTCCAAGAGTTTTTACCATATTGTGCTGATGGGTAGCTTTATCAATACACCGCTTTGGGTACGTGATTATCAGGAACAGCCTAAACTGAAAGATGGACGACAATGGCTGTTTTGGCAACATACCCAGAATGGCAAAATTGATGGTATTGATAAACCTGTCGATTTAAATGTTTATGCCGACTCTCCCAAACAGTGGCGCATCTTTTTAACACAACAAGGCATTCAGGATGGCAAATGAGCTGCGCAAGATCATCCATATTGACATGGATGCTTTCTATGCCTCAGTTGAGTTAAGGGAACGTCCCGAACTCAAGGACCTGCCTGTAGTGGTGGCCTTTCATCATACCCGTGGCGTGGTCGCCGCCGCATCCTATCCTGCCCGTGTCTTTGGCCTGCGTTCCGCCATGTCGATGGGGCAGGCACGAAAACTTTGTCCACAGGTGATTGTTCTTGAACCGAACTTTGAGAAATACCGAGAGGTATCTGCACAAATTCACCAGATTTTTCAGCAATATACCCCACTGATTGAACCGCTGTCACTGGATGAGGCCTATCTGGATGTGACCGAGAACCTAAAAAACATCCCTAGCGCCACCGAGGTTGCAACACAGATCCGTGCCGATATTCTGGCAGCCACTGGATTGACCGCTTCCGCAGGCGTTGCCCCGAATAAGTTTCTGGCAAAAATCGCATCCGACTGGAATAAGCCCAATGGCCTGTTTGTGATCAAGCCCTCACAGGTACTCAGCTTTATTCAGGATTTGCCCGTCAGTAAAATTCACGGCGTCGGCAAAGTGACCCAACAAAAGCTTCATCATCTCAATCTGCACACCCTGGGTCAACTGCAACAAATTGATGAAAATATATTGATTCACCATTTTGGCAAATATGGCAAACAGCTCTATCTATATGCCCAAGGCATTGACCAACGCCCCGTCAAGGCTGAACGGGAACGCCAGCAAATTTCCAAGGAGATCACCTTTGATGATGACTACACCCTTGATCAATGCAGCCATACATGGCAGCCGTTGACAGAACAGGTCTGGCGTAGCCTGAATAAGAAGCAGTTGACGGCCCGTGGTGTCAACGTCAAGTTGAAGTTAAAGAATTTTCAGGTTTTACAGCACAGTAAAAGCTTTAAACAGCCCTTGCAATCGCAGCAGGACCTGTGGCAGGTGGTGTTGCAATTGCTGAATGAAATGCATATTGAACCCATTTTACAGTTTCGGCTGGTTGGCGTGGGCGTGTATCAATTACAGCAAGCCCAGCAGGAACCCCAGCTTTGCTTATGGTAATGGCGTTTTTTTACTCAAAAGCATGGTTTATGTTTAAATTTATGTTTGCTTTTTATGTGCTTTTCAGTACTCTAGCAGCGCAATCACATTATCCATGTGATTTGCTGATGCTAAAGAAATCCTCACTTTTAGCATCTGCTCCTGTGGTTGGCGTGACGATCAAATCCGAATATTACAGGGCACTTCTGGTGTCCTTTCTCAATTTCCCCACCCATAAAATTTTCAGGATTGCACTTTTCTCCCTACTGTGTTCAGCTAAACTGTATCCATACAATTAGAATATCTTGAATGCGCGAGACTTCTGCCTGACTCGACTAAGAGAGGCAAAAATTCAGTTGCTGAATCTTGGCAATATGATCATTTGCCCGCAGCAACACTCCATTTTATTTTTCCAGCAACGCAGGCTGGTTCGCATGGAAAGCTTTGCTGGCTGATTTATCCATTGGAGCGTAAA
>NZ_DDAH01000263.1:0-2702 GCF_002333245.1 Acinetobacter sp. UBA2063 | reverse complement strand
TCTTCCGATCTGTCAGCCATTGATGCAGGCTCATGCCCAGAATGGTAAACAGCAACGACCCCATCACATGAATTAAAATCGCTGCACAGGCGTAGCCCAGCTTGCCACTTTGTAATAGGGCAATAATTTCGGCGGAAAAAGTCGAAAATGTGGTCAGTGCGCCACAAAATCCAGTAATCACAAACAGTTTATAATTGGGACTTAGGGCACTTTGGGAAAAATAAGAAATTGCAAAGCCAATAATAAAGCCACCCACAAAATTAACGGTGACCGTACCCAAAGGAATATCTGGAAAAATGGGATTCAGCTTTAAGCCCAGAAGCCAGCGCAGCCATGCACCCAGCACAGAACCCAAGGCAATTGAAATTAAAGGATAATACATGGCTCACCCCAAAAAAGATTTGGAGAAAATGGAGGATTGGATATAGATTTTTGCTTGTGCTAGAAATTTTTTCATCTGCGAACTCCAGATAGAGAATAGAGCACGCACGAACCTACGTCCCCTATTCAGGGTCACGTAGGCATCATTAGCCACTATGGCGGTTTGTAACAGGAAGAATGCCATCTCCTTTATCCTAAAATAACATAATTTTTCGACAACTCAACTGCTGTTTTTGGGCCGTGATAAAGCTGTGCATAAGGTTTAAGTTATCCACAGCTTAGGGAAATCTGGCTAAAAAGGGAAAAAACAGTTCCTATATTGATGACTTTTAAATAGGTTAATTCTTTACTCTGGGCTTAAACCACCTGTGTTGCTGCATCCAGTTTAATTCCTGTCTTCATCAATTCCACTGATTCAATGCTATGATGCTGCCATTCATTTGATCAACAGGGAACTGAATATGGCTCAAGAACTATTGGCACAATTAAAAGATGGTTCTGCAAAGTTTGCAGACGTGTTGGCATTTATCGAGGCGCGTTATCAGCATACGCCAACGGCTTTTCAAAATGGCGCGCAGTTTAATGCGGCAACTGAAAATCAGGGTAGTGCCAAAGTGTTCTCTTTTGCCAAACTTGAGGGTTTAAACCAACAGGACACCCTCAAGTTGTTTGCGGAACATTATGCCTCTGTACTTGCCACGCCTGAAGCAAGCGACCACCAGAATATCCGCCAGTTTATGCAGAATGGCTGGGATGGTGTGAAGTTTGAGGGTGAAGCTTTAGCAGCGAAATAAACAGATTTACGATAGGACTATATTCAAGTATTTTAGTCCTATCATGGCAGGAGAACAACGCCCAGATGGTACGATTTCTATGCCATATTGGGATACGAGTGACGTTGTAAATGAGTTCTTTGAGATTTTCCATGATTTAGATTTATGCATTGTATTCGATTGGCCAAATTGGCAAGAAGGAAAAATATATTAAAACAAGAACATTATGATTTTAATCTGTTAGATACTTTAACCCTTTGTAAGCTTTTGACCACCATTATACGAGCTGACCGCTTCACTGATGGCTTACTAATTTCTTTTTTTGAAAAGAGCACGATTCTAAATATCCTCAAAGCAATTAAGCAAAATCAAGAATTACTTAGATAGAAATTCATACACCTCTTGCCCTGCCGCTCGCCCTGTGGCAAAACAAGCCGTCAACAAATAGCCACCTGTCGGTGCATCCCAATCCAGCATTTCTCCACAACAAAACACATAAGGATTTGATTGCAATTGTAATTGTGAAGACAATGCCACTTGTTTCACACCACCAGCACAGCTAATCGCTTCCTCAATTGGGCGGAAACCATCTAAAGAGATCATCAGGTGTTTAATCTGTTGTGCCATCTGCGTTGCATCTGACCATAAATTTTTAGCAACGACTTCTCTAAGTAAATTAATTTTGACGGTATCCAGCCCTGCTTTACGCCAAATATTGGTCATAGATTGCTTTTTATTGCCCTGTAATTTCTTTTCCAGTTGTTCAATCGTAATATCAGGGAGTAAGTCCAGATGCAGTTGAAAGGGCAGATTCTGGGCTGCAAGCTGTCTTAACTCACGTCCCAGTTTATAAATAACTCCACTTTCCAAACCATAGTGCGTAACCACAATATCGCCATGCGTTTTATTTTCTGCATTTACCCATGCATTGACACGTTTCAGTGGCTGACCAAAACAGTCGTGCATAAATGGCGACCATGTTTTTAATACCCCGACATTGCTCGGTTGAAAGGGTTCAATTTCATCGGTGGAAAGCCATTGCTGCCACGCGCCATCACTACCTAATTGTGCCCATGACACTGCACCACAGGCCAAAATAATCGCATCATAAGTTGCACTAAATTGCTGAGTCTGATTCTCTATCGTGAGTTGATTGTTGGATAAATCCACACAACGATGACGATAATGAAATTTTACCCCATCATTCATCAATCGCTTTAACCAAGCACGAAGTAACGGTGCTGCTTTCATTTCTACAGGGAAGACGCGTCCTGAACTGCCAATATAAGATTCAATGCCTAAACCTTGCATCCAGTGCTGAATCCACTTTGCATCCCATTGCTCAATCCATGAGCCTAGCCATTCAGCATGGTCATAACGCTGTATAAACGTTGCAACAGGCTCGGCATGGGAAATATTCAGTCCCGTTTTGCCTGCCATTAAAAACTTGCGTGCCGCCGATGGTTTTTGCTCATAAACCTCAATATCGTAGTTGTATTGGCTCAGCACTTCAGCCGCCATCAATCCTGCTGGACCTGCACCAATAAT
>NZ_DDAH01000029.1:0-3952 GCF_002333245.1 Acinetobacter sp. UBA2063 | reverse complement strand
GAGAAACCACTTGAGATCTTTATTGCTCGCATGTGGCCTTTTTGCCACTACCCAACTCAGCCATACCCAGATTTTTTTGCCTACGCAAAATATGGGTCAAACAGAAGTGCCTGACATTGGAAGCGGTATTGGTCTGCTTGATCAACAAAAAGAAAAGCTCATTGGTGAAAAGGTATATCGTGAAGTGCATCGCCAGATGCCCACCATTCAGGATGCATGGCTAGAAGATCAATTTCTACAGGTATTCTCAGGTATTTTAAGCCAAACCCAACTAGGGCAACCGATTGGACTGGTGATTATTAAAGACCCTCAGATCAATGCGTTTGCTGTACCAGGTGGCTTATTTGCACTCAATACGGGACTCATTACCTCAGCAAAAAATCTTGATGAGATTGCAGGGGTAATGGCGCACGAAATAGCACACGTTGCACAACGACATTATAGCCGTTCGCAAGAGGCATTTAAGGGACAGGGGCTATTGGCCTTGGCTGGTATTATTGTCGGGGCTGCGATTGCCTCACAGGCAGATAGTGATGTGGGTTCCGCCGTCATGCTTGGAACGCAGGCTGCTTTAATGGACAAGCAACTCAGCTATAGTCGGAATCAGGAACGTGAGGCTGACCGTATCGGCATGCAGTTTATGTACGCGGCAGGCTACAATCCGCAAAGCATGGCTGATTATTTTGAAACCATGCATCGGGCAACCAGTCGAGTTAGCTTTTTGCCTGATTTCTGGCTTACCCATCCACTTACTACAGAACGTATGAGTGAGGCGCGGTTACGTGCCAATCAGTTGCCTCAAGTCAGGTCTAAAATCTATGACCTCGATTTTGACATATTAAAATGGTACACACAGGTTGTCTCAAATCAGGCGACAGAAATCCAGTTACAGGCACTGGCCAATCAGAAGAATATCGCGGGCTTATTGGCGCTTAGCAAGTTTTATCTGATGCAGGGGGACTATACTCAGGCACAGTCCAACCTTGATCTGGTCAAGATAAAATTAAAATCGCATATTCTGATTCCCCTGATTCAAACCGATATTTATCTGGGACAAAACAAGTTCGATCAGGCATATGACAGCATGAGTTCACTACAAAAAACCATGCCTGAAAATCGGGCTTTATCCTATAAGTTGGTTGAGGTTTTAATCCGCCAAGGCAAGATTGATCAGGCACAAACTCTGGTACAGCGCTTTATAAGAAAAAATCAGCGTGATATACAGGGATGGCAGCTTTTACAGCAGGCGACTAATCTGGATAAAAGTTCACCACTGCAAGCGGTAAATGTGTTGTGCTATCGTGCGGAAGCTGAATATTGGTCTGGTTATGAAGAAAATGCGATTAAATCCATGCTACATGCCCAACGTTTGGCAAAAGGTAACTTGGCAATGTCAGCAAAAATTGACTCACGCTTGAAACAGATGCAAGATGATCGCCGTATGAAAATTTAAAAATTAGGAGAAATAGAAATGATTAAAGGGCAGTGTCTATGTGGGGAAATCGAAAATAGTATTTTGTGTTATTGCACAACATTGTGCCAGTCCAATCTATTCTTATCGTACCGATTTACCCCATATCATCCGCTTGCGTTTGGGAGCGGTGACGGAGGGGCATCTTCCAGCACCGAAAGAAGAATTTTTTACTGAACATAAGCCAGATTTTATTGAATTAAGATAAAATGCTAGTGATAAGTCATATTCATTGATGAAGTTAAAAGATTTATGAAGAAGTTTGTTTTTATTATTTTGATGACTGGTTGTATGGGGAACAGTTTTGCTGCATCCATTGAGCAATATGTCAATGCTGTACATAAAATCAGGGAAAGCTATGCACAGGACTTGCGTGGATTCTTGCGTAGCCTAGACCCTCAGCTCACTCAATTTAGTCCTGAGCAACAAGCTAAATATTGTGGCATTAACCAGCGTTATATTCAGGATATGTCAGGTGCAATTGAACAAAACCGTTCATCATTACCACCACAATATGCAAGTATGACCAAGCAGGATTTAATTAAACAAGTGGTTGAGTCTAAAGAGATGCAGATGCTTGCCAAATATAATGTTCAGTGTGATTTTAAATAATAGAAAGACTTTGGGTTCATTGTTAAAATGAATCCAGTTTTAAAATAAATAGCGGATATAAATAAAGAGGATTTAAGCTAATTAGCTTAATTTTGCTTTAATTTTGGCAGAAACTTGTGCAGGATCGGCACGTCCGGCTATGATCGGACGTAGAGAATTCATCACCTTACCCATATCTTTCATGCTAGTAGCTTCTTGAGCAGCAATCGTTTGCTCAATGATAGAATCAAGTTCTTCCTCAGTCATAGCGGCTGGTAGAAATTGAGAAATAACCTCAACTTCGGCTTGTTCCTTACTAGCTAAATCATCTCGACCAGCGCCAGAAAAGGCCTTGATCGATTCTTTACGTTGTTTAATTTGCTTTTCAATGACCGCAAGAACCTGAGCATCGTCAAGCTCAATGCGTTCATCGACTTCGATTTGCTTAATTGCTGCCTGTACACCACGAATAACCGTTACCGTTGCCATATCTTTGGCACGCATAGATGATTTTAATACGTCGGTAATCTGGTCTTTTAAAGTGGTCATATCAGCAGTCAATCACAAATTAATTAGTAAAGGCGAGTAGTACGTACAGATTCGCGAGTCAATTTCTTTTGATAACGCTTAACTGCAGCAGCTTTTTTACGCTTACGCTCTTGAGTTGGTTTCTCATAGAATTCGCGCTTACGAACGTCAGCTAAAACACCCGCTTTTTCGCATGAACGCTTGAAACGACGGATAGCTACGTCTACTGGTTCGCCTTCTTTCAACTTAACTTGTGGCATGTAAAATCCTCTAAGATGATGGGATAGATCTAATGCACGATTGCACTAGATCGCAAGTGAAGGTCAGTATTTTACTCATTTACAACTCAGATCACAAGTCTATAATAGCGCTGATATTATTTTTGATCGTTGTAAAGGCAGTTTAATGATTGTTTTGGGCTTAGAAACTTCGTGTGATGAAACTGGGTTAGCACTCTATGATAGCGAGCTCGGCTTACGTGGACAGGTTTTGTATAGCCAAATCAAACTGCATGCCGAATATGGCGGTGTTGTGCCTGAACTGGCTTCGCGTGACCATGTCCGTAAAATGATTCCCCTGATCAATCAACTGCTTGAACAAAGTGGTGTTCAGAAAAGCCAGATTGATGCAGTTGCCTATACGCGTGGACCTGGGCTAATGGGTGCCTTGATGACAGGCGCATTGTTTGGTCGCACTTTAGCATTTGCCCTTAATAAGCCTGCAATTGGTGTGCATCACATGGAAGGGCATATGCTTGCACCATTACTTTCAGAGACTCCCCCAGAATTTCCATTTGTTGCATTATTGGTGTCTGGTGGGCACACACAGTTGATGGCAGCCTACGGTATTGGTCAATATGAATTACTGGGTGAGTCAATTGACGATGCAGCAGGTGAAGCCTTTGATAAAGTCGCAAAAATGATGAAGCTACCTTATCCAGGTGGGCCAAACATCGCAAAACTTGCATTGCAAGGGGATGCCCTAGCATTTGAGTTTCCTCGTCCAATGTTGCATCAAGGTTTGGATTTTTCATTTAGTGGTTTAAAAACAGCGGTTTCTGTGCAGTTGAAAAAACTGGGTGAAGAAAACCGTGATGCTGACGTTGCTGCCTCTTTTCAGGAAGCAATTGTCGATACATTGGTTAAAAAATCGGTTAAAGCCTTAAAGCAAACAGGTTTAAAGCGTTTGGTGATTGCAGGCGGGGTCAGTGCAAATTTGCGTTTACGTGAGCAATTGGAAACTTCACTGAAAAAAATTAAGGCGCAGGTTTATTATGCTGAACCTGCCTTATGTACCGATAATGGCGCAATGATTGCATTCGCAGGTTATCAACGTTTAAAGGCTGGGCAGCATTATGGTTTG
>NZ_DDAH01000023.1:0-5998 GCF_002333245.1 Acinetobacter sp. UBA2063 | reverse complement strand
GGTATTGGGAAGACAAATTCATTAATCTTGTTGAAGATTATATGACAAAAAAACATTTTTACGATAGCAAAACCATAAAATTTATCTTATGGCAATATGAAAATATGCTAAGAGAAAAGAATCGTTCGGGTATTCTATTGAATAAAAATTTATTTAATGACTATACGATTGAACATATTTGTCCACAAAATCCAGAAGATACACCTCATAGTGAAGAATTTGAAAAAAATTATCTCCATCTTGCGGGTAATTTAGCCTTATTAACAAAAAGTCAAAATAGTCAATTTAGTAATAAATCCTTTGCAATAAAGCAGGATCTATTTAAATTGACGACTTTAACTAGTTATAGTGAAATCCATAGTCAAAATCAATGGGCAGAAGATGAGATTAACAGTCGTCATCAAAAAATCATGCAATTTACTCAACAATATTTTGATATTTCAGCATTATAACAACTAAAATCATGGGGGAATGACTTACTATTCTCCCCAATTATTTTTTGAGTAAATCAATATTTTAAAACCACCCTTTCTTTCCCTGTAAAACCGCATCAGCACAACGCAAGGTTTCTTGGCTCAAACCCCACAGACGATAATCCCCTGTTGCGGAGGTCACGTTAAAATTATGGATATAAGCAAAACTCAATTCACGGTCAGGATCACACCACGCACCTGAACCATTAAAACCCATATGACCAAAGCCATGTGGTGAACGCTTACCCATCGTTAAAATACGGTGATAACCCAAACGCCAATGCATTGGAATTGGCATCACCCGATCACGTGCTTTGCTTTGTACTGTACTCAGTTGCTTAAATACTTCTGGACGAATCAATTGTTGACCATTCCACTGCCCTTGATTAGCAAGCATGGCATAAACTTTAGCCAGACTATCTGCGGTAAAGACTCCATTTGCCGCTGGAATGACGGCTTGTAAACCAGCATCGCTATAAAAGCTAAAATTACGCATGCCTTTTGGAATCATGGCATCTTGGAAATCTTGGGAGCTTTGCCCAGAAAGTTCTAGTAATTTTTCTGATAATGATACTTTACGTGGTTGATCAGTTTTTTTAACTTGTGGCTCTGGTGCAGATGGTTTTTTAGGTTTTTCCAGCAAACGAGCAACCCGATCCAGCTCAGAAGCAGGCACGCCAAAATAAGCACCATTCAACTCAAGTGGTTGCACCAAATAACGTTGCATTAACCAACTTAAAGGCTGTTTCGCCGCTTTTTCAATGACCCCACCTATGAGCCAACCATAAGTCAGCGGTTGATAAGCAAGACTTTGTCCTGCTGCAAAACGTGGAGCAGCAGCCGCCATTAGCTCTAACATATGCGACCAATCCAACATTTCTGTTGCTGTCTCAATCGTATTGCGAATATCAAATAAACCACTTTGATGCGATAAAACATGACGTAATGTAATATTGGCTTTACCATTTTGGGAAAACTCAGGCCAATAATGTGCAATAGGCTGATCATAATCCAGTAAGCCTTCACTTACTAAAATATGTGCAAGCGTTGCTAAAATTCCTTTGCCTGTCGAATAACACATTGCCAAAGTATCAGATTGCCAATCTTGTTCTTGAGATTTTTTACCAGTAAAAATATCAACAACTTTCTGACCTTGGAAATATACCACCAATGCAGCGCCACCTTGATGGCTTCTCGCATCTTGCAAACGACTGAATTGGGTTGCTAAGTCAATAAAACGATGATCAACCTTGCCATGATAGTTATGCGTATCGGCAAATAAAATCTCTTTAATCAATGCACATATCCTTATGACATTTATATTTTTTAGAACAACCCTCTTGCGAACAAAAGGGCTGACTCAACAATACTATTCAGTATTAAAGTGCTTTCACTGTTCCCGCAAGATGTGGCTTTTTAGATTTAACGTTACGAATCAAGAAGTCAGTTTGTTTTGATTCGGCAGCTGTTAAAAACTCAACAGTTGATGGTAAATACATCGGCAATTTAAACCAAACATCTGCTTCATAAGCAGCGGGTAACTCAATACTCGCCAAAGCTTTTGCCTTACTCCACATGCCATGAGCAATCGCTTGTTTAAAACCAAATGCTTTAGCTGTGACTGCATGAATATGAATCAAGTTAAAATCACCTGAAATCAATGCATAGCGGCGACCAATATTCTCAGAAATATTCCATTCAGCTTTTGGTTGATATGCAGGCTCTTTAGATTCTTTCGATTTTTCAGAAGCTTTTTTCTCAGTTTTTTGACGTGATAAATAAGTCGTCAAACTTTCCATCACCACTTCACCACCCACTTTGGCAGTTGTAATGAAATCGAATTGTAAGCCTTTATCATGTGGCTGAAGTTCGCCAAATTTACATGACAACGTAATTTGCTCATTTACAGCGATCTTACGTGTTTGCTTGATTTGGTTACGAATATGCACCAATCCTAAAATCGCAAATGGAAATGCTTCACTTGTCATCATGTGCATTTGCAGACTTTGCGACAGTACTGCTAGATAAATTGCTGGTACAAAACCATCATTTTTAAAACCACAAATTTCGTTATAGCTTTCTAAATGTTTTGCATCAATATTAAGCGTATCTACCACATATTCAACTTTTGGTAATACTTTTTCGCCTTTTGGCTTTTTAAAAATTAAACCTTGAATAACTTTTGGATAAGCTAAGTAAGGCTTTGGCAATTGACTAAAATGGCGTGTATTCATAATGAACCTTTCTATATTTTTATAAAAAAGGGATGCACAAGCACCCCTCTTCAAAACTTTTAACGCTTAAGCGCCCAACAAGCTTTGACCGCATACGCGAACAACGTTGCCTGTCACACCTGTTGAACCGGTAGAAGCATACCAAGCAATTGCTTCAGCAACATCTACAGGTAAACCACCTTGGTTCATTGAGTTCATACGGCGACCTGCTTCACGAATCGCAAATGGAATCGCAGCAGTCATTTGAGTTTCAATGAAGCCTGGTGCAACAGCGTTGATCGTAATACCATTCTTCAATGTTGGTGCAGTAAATTTAACCAAACCAATTACGCCTGCTTTAGACACTGCATAGTTGGTTTGACCCAAGTTACCCGCGATACCGCTGATTGATGATACACAAACGATACGACCATTTGCATTTAAACCATCATTAGAAAGTAAGTAATCGTTAACACGTTCAATTGCAGACAAGTTAATGTTGATGACTAGATCCCAAAGCTCTGGCTTCATGTTTGCCAAAGTTTTGTCACGAGTAATACCTGCATTGTGAACGATGACATCCAAACCGCCTTGTTTAGCCGCAGCAGTTTTAATTTTCTCGCCAGCGTCAGCAGCAGTAATATCGATTGCCAATACTGAACCGCCAATTGAACCCGCAACACGCTCAAGATCAGCTTGTTGTTGAGGAACATCTAAGCAAATCACATGTGCGCCATCACGTGCCAATACTTGTGCAATTGCTTCACCAATACCACGGCTTGCACCCGTTACGAGTGCAGTTTTACCCGCAAGTGGCTTAGCCCAATCTAATTTCACTATTTCTGCTTTAGAAATACGGATCACTTGACCAGATACATAAGCAGAGCGTGGTGAAATTAAGAAACGTAAAGTAGATTCCAAGTTTGCTTCAGCACCTTGATCTACATAAACCACTTGAGCAGTGATACCCTTTTTGAATTCTTTACCAACAGACTTCACAAAACCTTCAAGCGCACGTTGAGCAATGGCTTGTTTTACAGTTTTCGCTGTTTCAGGCGTTGTACCAATCACAATCACACGGCCAGAAGTTGAGATTTGACGCGCGATTGGATTAAAGAAGTTGTACAACTCTTTTAATTGTTCTGAATTTTGGATACCAGAAGCGTCGAATACAACTGCTTTAAATTTAGACTCTTTATCATCTGCATTCAAAGGACGAAGGTTTAAACCTACTTTTGCAGCAGTTTGCTGTAATTCAACGTTATTGCCTACGTAGCTATCTGCATGGATATTACTAAGAACCTGTGCAATAGAAGCGGAAATAGTGCTTGAAGGTGCTGCGCCAAGCAATACGGCACCATTTACAACAGGTTGGCCACTTTCAAAACGATCTAAGCTAACTGGTGACGGTAAACCTAAATTTTTTACAACAAATTTACCCAAAGGTGATTGTGTAAATGCTTGGTATTGATCGGTCATGATTATTATCTCTCATACAAATGAATTTTTTACAAACATCTAAACCATGTCAGCAAAATAACATGAAACCAATGTTTGATTGACTCGCAATAAATCATACTTGACTTCATGTCTGGATGTCTTGACCTGAATGTGGTCTAAATCGTCATTCTAGTCAATACAGCAGTATTGGAAATATGCTATGGTTATAGCAAGAATATCGCAATTATGCTTGGAAAAGCCTTATGAGCAAAACAACTCAAGAAAATCCAGCAGTCGAGAATTCTGCTCAAGAGACTGTGTCAAATACATCAAAAGCAACTTCTGCTCCAAGTAAAAGTGCTGACGCAACTCCTAAAGCAGCAAGTACGGCAACTAAAACGACTCGTCCTCGTTCTACCAGTCGTAGTACAAAAAGCACTGCTTCTTCTACATCTACAAAAGTAGCACCAGCTAAAACAACCAAACCTTCTGTTCAACAGGATAAAAGCATGAGCCAAAACACTGTTCGCCGTGTTGCCATTATTGGCGGTAACCGTATTCCTTTCGCACGTTCAAACGGCGCATATTTCACTGCCTCAAACATGGATATGTTCACCGCGACATTAAACGGCTTAGTTGAGCGTTTTAACCTACAAGGTCAACGTTTAGGTGAAGTGGTTGCAGGTGCGGTATTAAAACACAGCCGTGACTTCAACATGACTCGTGAGTGTGTTTTAAACACTCAGCTTGCACCAGAAACTCCAGCTTATGACATTCAGCAAGCATGTGGTACTGGTTTACAGGCAGCTTTCCTTGTTGCAAACAAAATCGCTTTGGGTCAAATCGAAGTGGGTATTGCAGGTGGTGTAGATACAACTTCTGATGCACCGATCGCTTTAGGTGATGGTTTACGTAAAGCTTTGCTTGAGTTGAACATTGCTAAAACAGGTAAAGATCGTTTAAAAGCTTTATCTAAAATCAATGTTAAAGATTTGATGGACGCACCTAAAAATGGTGAACCACGCACTGGTTTATCTATGGGTGATCACCAAGCAATTACTGCCCTTGAATGGGGTATCGCTCGTGAAGATCAAGACGCTTTAGCAGCTTCTTCTCATCAAAAAATGGCAAAGGCATACGAAGAAGGTTTCTTCGATGACTTAATCACGCCATTCTTAGGTTTAAGCCGCGACAACAACTTACGTGCTGACTCAACTGCTGAGAAATTAGCAAAATTAAAACCAGTATTTGGCAAAGGCGAAGCTGCAACAATGACAGCGGGTAACTCTACTCCACTTACTGACGGTGCTTCATGCGTACTTTTAGCTTCTGAAGAGTGGGCTAAAGCAAATGGCCATGAAGTTCTTGCTTACTTGACGTTCACTGAAACTGCTGCAGTTGATTTTGTTGGCAAGAAAGAAGGCTTATTGATGGCTCCTGCTTATGCAGTTCCACGTATGCTTGAGCGTGCTGGTCTTAAACTTCAAGATTTCGACTATTACGAAATCCACGAAGCGTTTGCATCACAAGTACTTTCTACTTTGAAAGCTTGGGAAGATGAGAAATTCTGTAAAGAGCGTTTAGGCTTAGATGCACCTTTAGGTTCAATTGATCGTAGCAAACTCAACGTTAAAGGTTCTTCTTTAGCTGCGGGTCACCCTTTCGCTGCAACTGGTGGTCGCATCATCGCCACCGCTGCGAAAATCTTAAACCAAAAAGGTTCAGGTCGTATCTTAGTTTCGATTTGTGCTGCTGGCGGTCAAGGTGTAACAGCTATTATTGAAAAATAATTGCCGACCTAATCAATAAGGGGCTAGGTCTTTGGATTTAGTCCCTTTTTCCTTTGTACACGACAAAAATAGATAACTCATT
>NZ_DDAH01000048.1:0-8562 GCF_002333245.1 Acinetobacter sp. UBA2063 | reverse complement strand
GGTCGGGGAGGATGTCAATTTAACCTGTATGATCTAAACGCGTTCCCAATGTTTCTAAATGAGATGGAAATAACCCATTTTTACGATCGGTAAAATAATGTCTTAATGTTTGCTCTACGCTCGGAAAGGCAAGTTCCGTCCAGGGAATTTCATGTTCTTCAAATAAGCGACATTCAAGGCTTTCTTCACCAGCACCAAATAGTCCCTGTTTTAATTGTGCCTTGAACAAGACGTAGATTTGCCCAATACGGGGGATATTGTACATACAGTAAAGCTGTTCAATCTCAACCTCTGCCTCGGCCTCTTCACGGGTTTCACGCGCTGCGCCCTGCTCCATGGTTTCAAACAGCTCCATATAACCAGCGGGTAAGGTCCATAAACCATAGCGGGGTTCAATTGCCCGACGGCAAAGTAATACCTTGTTGTCCCAAAGCGCTAAAGCACCACAGATTACTTTGGGATTTTCATAATGAATATTGCCGCAATTTGTGCAAACCAAACGTAATTTATGATCACCCAGTGGAATTTTTGCCTCAGTTTGATGTCCGCATGCAACACAAAAGCTCATAATTATCATCAGCCGTAGAGATAGCCCAGCATAACTGAATTTTTATCTGTTCGCATCATCATCTATACTGACAACTCAAATTTCAGCTATGATGATTTATCAGGAAAGTAACAAGAAGAGATGAGTGATATGGAACAGCCGTCGTTAATACAGCTTTTACAACAACGGTTGCGTTTTTCCAAACGAATCCAGCAGGCAGATGCCGCAGTCTTGATTGCAATAACTCAGGAAGTCCAACCGAAAGTCTTGCTGACCCGCCGTTCCATGCAGTTGTCACAACATGCGGGAGAGGTTTCATTCCCAGGTGGCAAGCGTGATCCAAGTGATACCAGCAATATTGTGGTGGCCTTGCGTGAGGCACATGAGGAGACCGCGCTCAATCCATTTGATGTCAAGCTTTTGGGTGACTTACCGATTCAGCGTGCGCGAAGTGGGTTATCGGTTAAGCCAATCGTTGGCTTGATTCCTGCCCAAGTGGAACTGATTGCCCAGCCCACAGAAATAGACCGTATTTTTTTTGTGCCATTACAACAGTTAATAGAAGCGCCGCCTTTACCCTATGAGGTTCGTCTGGCACGTCAATCCATTTATTTTCCAAGTATGCAGGTTGAGAGTGAGGTGGTTTGGGGCTTAACAGCGAGAATGTTGGTTTCTTTGTTCCAATATGGTTTAGGGCATAAAAAAAACTGGCCTTTTCTAGTCAATCCACCTAATTTTGGTCTGTCTAAGTTTTAATTTTTAAAGAAGTATTTTCTCATGATGTATACGTATCAAGGATTGAGTCCGAAAGCATTACATGAACCTTGGGATGGCTGGGTTGCTCCAACCGCGACGGTTATTGGTCAAGTGGAGTTTGGTCGCCAAGTGAGTATCTGGTTTGGTGCTGTAGTTCGCGCAGATAATTGTGTTATTCGTATTGGTAATTTTTCCAATATTCAGGAAAATGCTGTGGTACATACGGATGCTGGGATTGAACTCAATATTGGTGAATATGTCACTGTGGGTCATAAGGCGATGTTACATGGCTGCAGCATTGGTGATAATTCCTTGATTGGAATGAATGCTGTGATTTTGAATCGAGCAGTGATTGGTAAAAATTGTATTATTGGTGCGAATACATTGATCCCTGAGGGTAAAGTGATTCCTGATAATTCAGTAGTGATGGGTTCGCCAGGTAAAGTTGTAAAGACGATTGATGAGCAGGATGTTGAACGTTTGCGTTGGAGTGCTATGCATTATGCAGAACACTATAAGCACTTTTTAGCATTAGAAGAATTTCATTTTTAAGTGTGTCTTAATCCAAAGTAAAATGTGCCAAACAGAAGTTTGGCTTTTTTGTATCAAAATAGAGAACAACTCGAATATCAGAATGGAGTGGGGTATGATATCGCTCGTTTTTCATCATACTTCGCTTAAGGTTTTTGCATGAAGTTGCTTGCATTGGAAACTGCCAATGAGCAGTGTTCCGTATCATTAATTGATGCGACTCAAGAGCTCTATTTTCAATTAGATGGCCGTGCAAAAGCACAAACACAAACGATTTTGCCTTTAATTGAACAAGCTTTATTACAAACACAAAATCAACTTAAAGATTTGACCGCAATTGCCTTTAGTCGGGGACCGGGTTCATTTAGTGGTGTACGGATTAATGCTGCGGTTGCGCAAGCATTGGCTTGGTCACATGATCTGCCAGTCATTCCTGTTTCCAGTTTACAAGCGTTGGCACAAGCAGCATATCGTTTGCATGGCTTAATTCAAGTAACTGCTGTGTTAGATGCGCGAATGCAAGAAGTGTATATTGCAAATTTTAGCTTGGATGAGCAGGGTGTCATGCAGGCAGTCGATGATGAAAAATTATTGGGATATGAGCAAGCCACAGCCTATTGCAAATATATTGCAGTGGGTTCAGGGGCCGCGTTAATTCAGTCAGAAAAAACACAATCACAAGCAATTGTGGCAACAGCACAAGATATTGCCAGTATTGCGATGGTTTATGCAGCAGAACAAAAATGGGTAGATGCAGCATATGCATTGCCAGTTTATTTGCGCGATGATGCATGGAAAAAAATTCCAGAACAAGGTAAAGCGGGTTAAATATGGATTTGTTACTGCTGCTTAAAGCAGCGATCATGGGTATTGTTGAAGGTATTACCGAGTTCTTACCGATTTCAAGTACAGGTCACTTGATTTTGGCATCGGAATTAATGGACTTTTGGACACCTGAAAAAAGTGCTGTTTTTGTCGTCTTGATTCAGATCGGCGCGATTGCTGCTGTGATCTATGAGTATTGGTCACGCTTGTGGAATGCTGCAACTGGTATGGTCACTGGCGAAGAAAAAGGGCGCCGTTTGGGCTTTAGTCTCATTTTTGCTTCGATCCCAATTGTCTTGGTCGGTTTAACCTTTGGACAAACGATTAAAGAAGTGCTCTTTAATGATCTTGTGGTTGCTTTAGGTTTGATTATTGGTGGCTTAATCATTATTTGGGTGGAGAAAAATCCCCCTCAGATTAAGGCCGTTGAAGTGGAAAATATCACTTTTAAACAATCTATTTGGATTGGTTTAATTCAAGTGCTGGCTTTGATCCCAGGAACATCTCGCTCAGGCGCAACGATTATCGGTGCAATGTATTTAGGTGTATCACGTAAAGCAGCAACCGAATTTTCCTTTTTCCTCGGTATTCCTGTAATTATTGGTGCAGGTTTATTGGACTTGTATCAGAGTTATCATGTACTTGATGGTTTCGATGATTGGATCGTACTTGCGGTTGGCCTGATTGTTTCGTTTATCTCGGCTTTACTGTTGATTCGTGCACTGGTTGCTTATGTGGCTAAGCGTGATTTTATGGTTTTTGCGTGGTATCGAATTGCATCGGGTCTACTCATTTTATTACTTTTCTTTACTGGTTGGAAATTATGGTAGGCGAGTTTCGCTTATTTTTTGAAAGCTCAGAAGTCGAGAAAGCACAGCACTATCAAACTGTGCTTTCTTTACGTGGGGTGGTGGTCGAGCTTTGTCTGGTCGAGCAATTAAATGCTCGATTTTTACGTTTGAACCCTGAACTTGCTTTATGCGTTGATGCATCGGGTTTGTGGTTATGTGCCAACGGCATGAAAATGCGACCTGATTGGCAGGCAGAAATTCCACGCTTAAAGCGTGCTAGTCTTAAGTCGGAAATGCTCGCTCGCGCATGTCAATTGGCTGAGAAACCGAATTTGGTTGATGCAACCGCGGGTTTGGGGCATGACAGTTTATTGATGGCGCATTTAGGCGCACAGGTTCATTTGGTCGAACGGAATCCGATTCTATTTTGTTTATTAGAAGATGCGAAAGTTCAAGCAGAGCAAGATGCATTTTTACAGCTAACGATGTCACGTATAGAACTCGTTTTTGCTGATTCAGCGGTTTATTTAGAACAGCTTAAACAACAAGATCAGTCCGTTGATGTGGTGTATTTAGATCCCATGTTTCCTCAACGTGATCAAAATCATCAAGCAATCAAAAAACAAGCCCAAGTGAAGAAACAAATGCAATTATTGCACTTGTTGTTACCTGAGCATGGTGAAATGGATTTAGGTGATCAACTGCTTGCTTTGGCTAAGCAGGTGGCAAAACGTGTGATTGTGAAACGCCCACGGCATGCTATTTTTCTCGCTGAGCAAGTTCCTGATCATCAGTGGTTAGGTGATGCTTGTCGTTTTGATGCTTATTTTGCCAAAGTTTAAGTTCAAATCCTCATCGGATTCAGTTGATTGTTTGGCTTGCGTCAATGCACAGTAAAGATTTGTGATATAGTGCAAAAGCATGATTGCTAAAAAATTCTTGTCACGCTTACACTAGAGCTGAGCATCTCAATTTTTAGAAAAGTGATGCTTATTTTGAAGAAGTAGATTTTCAGTTTTGTCTTGAAAAGAGAAATACCTAAAGAATTTTATGATAGACCTCAAGCCCTCCATTAATATCTGGCACGATTTTAAAAGTAACCAAATTGCTGGAATGTGGTTGTTTCTGGGGTCACGCCGTTCCCTACAGGTGGTACATCCTTCAATCACCCAACTGATTCTGTGGGGAATTCTGGGTGGATGTACCAACTCGCTTTATGGCTGGCTGGTTGCTGGGCAAATGGGGGACTTTAATCCCCAGGGGTTGATTGGATATGCACTGTGGCCATTTATTGCCTTAATTGTCGGTATTTTCCTTTCCCAGCGCATGAACCAACCTCGCCTGATGCTGGTGCCTGCATTGCTGTGGTTGGTGCTTGATACCAATATTCTGTTGTTACAATGCCTGATTCAGTATCTTGGATCAAATGGTTACCTGAACTTTATCCCTGACAGTATTTATAATGGTTTTTTACCCCCATTTTTTGTTGGCTTGTTTGTCTGGCAGAGTCTGGCAGTCATCTGGGTTTTTTCCCGTGCATTAAAATGGCCGTGGTGGGAGCGTGTACTGGTGATTGTGGCAACTATTGCCACAATGGTGGTATGGCAATTATCTGTTAAGGACCAGCCAGTCTGGAAAGTGGAGCAAACACCGCCAAGTTTCAGTGAAGAGGCATTTTATGCGCAGGGCCATTTGCTTGAGACGGCACTGGATCAAATACAATATGGCGATATCGCCCAAAGCCACTGGTATTTTATGGGAGTGGCGGGAGATAGTTATGCTGATGTGTTCAAGTCGGAAATTGAGCGGATAAAAGAGCAGTTTGATACCCGTTTTGGAACCTTTGGCCGTTCGCTGATGTTGATCAATAACCCTGCCACACGTCTGGAGGTGCCAATCGCTTCTAAAACCAGTATGGAACTGGCTTTGCGCCGTATTGGCCAGCAAATGAACCGTGACAGTGATGTGCTATTCCTGTATATGACTTCACATGGCGAACGGAATCATTTTGAAATTGAAAATGCGCCGCTAGAGCTTGGGCAGGTTGACCCGAAATGGCTGCGTGAAACACTGGATAAGTCTGGAATTCGCTGGCGTGTGATCGTGATTTCGGCCTGTTATTCGGGCAGCTTTATTCCTGCCTTGCAGTCACCTGAAACATTGATCATTACCGCATCAGCAGCAGATAAAACCTCATTTGGCTGTAATAGTGAGGCCGACTATACCTATTTTGGTCGGGCATTTTTTGATCTGGCAATGCGTGAGCAGTCTTCAATCAAGCAGGCATTTGAGCAGGCCAGACAAACAGTGACCAAATGGGAAACTGCGCAGGGCTTTGAACCATCAGAACCGCAATGGTCAATTGGGCGTAATATGGAATTAATGCTGCCACAACTGGAGCCTTATTTGTTCCCTACACAAAATATGACAACAACAGATACTACAAAAACACAGGATAACAAATATGCAACTACTGCAAAAAAATCGTTGTTTTGAGGGTGAGCAACGGATTTACCAGATTGATTCCCAGCATCTCAAAGGGCTGAGCAAGGTTGGGGTTTATCTGCCACCAGCTGCTTTAGAGGGTAAGCCATGTTCAGCATTATTCTATCTTGCTGGCCTGACCTGTACTGAAGAGACCTTTGCAATCAAGGCACATGCACAACGTATGGCTGCACGTTTAAGCCTGATTTTAATTACACCAGATACCTCACCGCGTGGAGAGGATGTGGCGCAAGGAGATCATTGGGACATTGGGCAGGGTGCAGGTTTCTACATGAATGCGATACAGCAACCGTGGGCTGAACATTATCAAATGGAATCCTATATTGTTGATGAGTTGTATGCGCACATATTGCAGGAGTTTCCAGTGATTGAAAATCAAGTTGGAATCTTTGGTCATTCAATGGGTGGGCATGGTGCATTGACGCTGGCATTTAAATATCCTGAGCAATTTAAGTCGGTTTCCGCCTTTGCGCCCATTTGTGCACCAAGTCTCTGCCCTTGGGGAGAAAAGGCATTTAGCCAATATTTAGGTACTGATCAACAACAGTGGTCAGCACACGATGCGACTGCTCTGGTCCAGCAAAAGGGTGGAGTTTTTGAGGAAATCCTGATTGATCAGGGACTGGATGACCAGTTCTATGCGCAGTTGAATCCTGAGAAATTTAAGCAGGCCTGTCTCGATGCTGGTCAGCCTCTCACCCTACGCCTGCACAAAGGTTATGATCATGGCTATTACTTTATTCAAAGTTTTATTGATGACCATCTACAGTTTCATGCCATTCAGTTAGAAAAGGCATTAAGCTAAATACTGGAAGTTCATATGAGCTTCTTTTTAATGATGTTGCCATTCAACTAAAAATTCTTGTTGAGCCATACGGTTTAAATGAGCAAGTACCACCTGCTCCAAATGGGTAACATCTTCCTGCTGGTTTTCAATTGTAAATGAAAATAGTTCTCATGAAATGGGCTGTTGCAAGTTTGCAATGCCAGCAGGCTAACTACAGACGGAAGTGTTATGAATTTGCTATAATTTACCCATCATTTTCTCAGTATTCGTCAGGTTATCCATGTCCAAGCCTTATTTAATTGCACCGTCGATTTTATCTGCTGATTTTGCGCGTTTAGGTGAAGAGGTAGAAAAAGTGTTGGCGGCAGGCGCAGATGTTGTGCATTTTGATGTGATGGATAACCACTATGTACCTAACCTGACCTTTGGTGCGGGTATATGCAAGGCACTGAAAAATTATGGTATCAAGGCGCCGATTGACGTGCATTTGATGGTTTCGCCTGTGGACCGTATGATTGGCGATTTTCTGGAGGCAGGTGCCGACATTATTACCTTTCACCCAGAAGCATCAGACCATATTGATCGCTCGCTACAATTGATCAAATCGGGTGGAGCAAAAGCTGGCTTGGTATTTAACCCAGCCACGCCGTTGCACTATCTGGATTATGTGCTTGATAAAGTGGATCAAATCCTGTTGATGAGTGTAAACCCTGGCTTTGGTGGACAGAAATTCATTCCAATGACTTTGGAAAAATTACGTCAGGCACGTCAGATTATTGATGCCAGCGGTCGTGATATTCGTCTGGAAGTGGATGGTGGTGTTGGCCCTGCCAATATCGGTGAAATTGCAGCAGCGGGTGCGGATATGTTTGTGGCTGGCTCAGCGATTTTTGGTCAACCCGATTATAAAACGGTGATTGATCAGATGCGTGCGGAGTTGGCAAAAGTGAATCAGGTAGAGATTTAAGGTGTGGATAACTTTGTTTATAACTGGGTGGATAACCGTGTTGATAAGCAAGTGGATAAACTGTTGTTAAAATAAACAAAGTGATTTCAGTTGTTTATATTCACAGCAAAATAATGGAAAAAGGACAAATATCTGTCCTTTTTTATGCGCCAACTTATTTATTTTGCTTTATTTTTATCCATTTTTTATTTGTTTGGAAATTAAATGATAAATCAGCAGGTTTCTTTAAACTGACTCTAAATGATCAGAATTGAAACATGAAGCTGATTGTGTATAAGTATGAAAGAAATTATGCTAAGTATATTGACTTAGTTTGATCATTGAAACAGGACATCTAACGTGCAACTGCGCCAAAAATACAAACATCTGTGGTTTGTATTCCTGATGATATTCTTCATCGGGGGGAGTGGTGTGGCTGTTGCAGCAGTTCAGGCAATTCAATCTCCTCAAAAATCTTATGCAACCGCTCAAACAATGCCTTGCCATGAGCAACCTATGCTGGATCAACCTCATCATATGTCTGGGTCGCATGTTGATACGATCAGTTTGACAAAATGTCATGATGGAAAAATGCATAGTGATCAGCATTGTCAGGACTGCAATAGTCCCTCAAATTGCCAGACAGTCAATCTTGCCCTTGATCAACAGGCACCCAGTTTATCCTATTCCTCATTTTTAGAGCCTGATTCCTATCAACATACCGATTATCAGGCTCGACATCTTGCTGGCTATTGGCAGGAAATTTTACGCCCTCCTAGAACCTGATCTATTAAATTCCGTTGAAATTCCTCTCTTTTAAAGAGGGGCTAGCGATATTTAGCAGATTGGGATTATTTTATCCGAATAGCCGTAA
>NZ_DDAH01000235.1:15853-18830 GCF_002333245.1 Acinetobacter sp. UBA2063 | reverse complement strand
TAAAATCCTAGAACCACATCAGTCGTCCAAATGGAACATCATCTACTAATTATACAATACGAAGTTTTAATGATTATAAAGACTATTTCGTCAAAACAGGTGCAACCTACTTCTCCATTGTAGGTACAGGAACTTTACTTAGACCAGACTTCACCACTACCCAACCAGACGATCCAAATTTTTATTGTGATGGTCAAGGTGGTAGTGCCTATGGTGGTGCACACTTTAAAGAAATCTCACGTTTGACAGGCGGCAGCTCTGCTTCTATTTGTACAGATGCAGCAAGTTGGTCCGTTGTATTTGATGAGATTATTAAATCTGCTTCTGGTCTAGCCAGTAGTTTTACCCTTACACAAACACCAATTCCATCATCAGTGAAAGTCACCGTTGAAGGACAGAATGTTGCTCGTGATGTAAGTAATCAAAATGGCTTCGATTTAATTTATAGTAATACTGGAACTTCTGTGGTCTTCTTTGGTAATGCTATTCCTAAAGCGAATCAAAAAGTTAATGTTGAATATAAATATCTAGCAAAATAACTTAATTTGCTGATTAAATAAAAAAACTGCAATATGAGATTAAAAACATCATATTGCAGTTTTTAAGTAAAAGGCTTAATAAAAATCAACCCTATATGACTCAATATACACCATACTAATTATTACGTGCGTTTAAATCCTGCTGAATCAACTCGACTTTATAGCCATCTGGATCTTCAACAAATGCGATCACGGTCACCCCACCTTTCATTGGGCCAGCCTCACGCACCACCTTACCACCACGTGCCTTGATCTCCTCACATGCCTTATAGGCATCATCAACACCAATCGCAATATGACCATAAGCATTGCCTAAATCATAGCTTGCTGTATCCCAGTTATGAGTCAGCTCAAGCACAGTGTTATTTTCTTCATCACCATAGCCCACAAAAGCCAGGGTGAAACGCCCCTCTTCATAATCACGTTGACGTAGTAATTTCATACCAAGTACCTCAGTGTAGAACTTTAAAGATTGTTCTAAATTACCTACTCGTAACATCGTATGTAACATGCGCATAGTTATTCACCTGTCTGTTGAATTGTTTGGTTTTCATGGTCACGTAATAGTTTAGCAACCCAAACCACAAGAATCAAAATTGGAATTCCAATTAAAGTCGTCATTAAAAAGAAATTTGGGTAGCCAATATTACTCACAATCGTTCCTGAATATCCTCCCAATAATTTGGGTGTGAGCGTCATTAAAGAACTAAAAATCGCATATTGAACCGCAGTAAATGACACACTCGTTAAGCTAGATAAAAAGGCAATAAATGCAGCACCCGCTAAACCTGAGGCTAAATTATCGACAATAATGGCAAAATAGAGCCACAATGAGCTATAGCCTTTTATCACTTTGCCAGAAATTTCTATTGTGCCTGACTGACTTGGATCGACCACAGCAATTGGCTGAATATCGACATCGAGTGTGGTTTCAACATGTGATGCAGTATTAATACGATATGATCTTGTTGCAAATAACTGGCTTGCACTATTATTTTTGAAATTAACAAAAGCTTTAATGGTTTTAGTGGGAGATGCTTGTAATAGCTTTCCATCTACAGCACCAGTAAATATTCCTTTATCATCCAGTTTCGCAGCAAACTCTTGATTATCTAATTTAAGAATAACAGGCTTATCCTGATTTAAATCTTCATTTTTAAGCCCTGCTAATTGCCCTTTAACGACTAGACTTTGCTTCAATTCTTTTTCCGTTAATTGATCATCACCACTGATTGGTAATAATTGAATCTGAGCGTGCTGGGCATTTACTAAATATGGTATTGCAAGAGTTACATTGGTATCGCTCTGATTTTGGTACTGAGTACTTACCTGTACCGAATTTGTTTTTGCCAAGACGTCATTCGGCACTTGTAATTTCCAATATCCAACATCATCGGTTTGCACTTGATAATGTTTATTTCCGACCTGAACCTCAACTGGAGCAAGTGGTTTTCCTGATTTGACCAAGCCGATAAAAATTAAATTGGTTGAACTGGCCAACACTGCGCCCACGAACATCAGTTTCATAATGTTCATGCGTTGCGCTAACAAACCACCGAGAAAACCACCAACTAAACTAAAGATCACACCATAGATTTTCACAGCCTCAGCAATTTGTTCTTTACTGAAATTTAGATCTTGATAGAACACATTGGAAATCACTCCTGCAATGATGTCTGAGATGCGGAAAAAACCAATCAGCAGCAAAAGCACTAAGGCAAGTTTAATACCGTAACGTTTGAAGAATTCTAAAACTGGGGCAACCCAAGTTTCTTTTGCCATTTGTTGATTCACGACGCCAATTTTAACTAAACCCAAACCAACCAATAAAGCTGTGGCTGTAGCAGTTAAAAAGCGTAGGGCTTCTAAACCAAATAAAGCTGCGGTGTCTTTAATATTTGCGGCTTTAGCGGTAGCATCTGTTACATTCCCAGAGTAAATATAACTGACAACAAAAGTTGCAACAGCAATAAAGAATACAAAGACTAAGCGATAGTAATCTGTAGTTTTATAATGTTTATAAACACGATTTACTTGAGGTTCACGAATGCATAAAGTTGTAATAATACCAACCACCATAACTGCTGCCATGGTTAGATAAGTATATTTCCATGCTTCATAGATATAATTGCCTTTAGCTGTACCTAAATAAGCAGCAAGAAATAAAGCCCCTGCACCCGCAACGATCATCCCAATACGGTAACCTGCGTTGTAAGTTGAAGCTAAAACCGTTTGCATCTCACTTTCAGCAAGTTCAATACGATAAGCATCGATGACAATATCTTGAGTCGCTGCCGAGAATCCTAATAAAACGGCACCAACTGCCATTTGAATTAAATAGCTTTGTCCAAGTGCTGGGTCGGAAAATGCCATGATACAAATTGCACATATAATCAAAGACTGTGCAATCAACAACCAGGCACGGCGACGGCCTAAAC
>NZ_DDAH01000235.1:0-15739 GCF_002333245.1 Acinetobacter sp. UBA2063 | reverse complement strand
AACTTTTCGTTAATAATGGAACAGGCAATTCATCAATCAATGGTGCCCAAACGAATTTAAAAGAGTAACCCAATGCCGCCCAACTAAAAAAGGTCACCGCACTCTTATCAATACCAGCCTCACCCAGCCACAGCGATAAACTGGAAAAAATCAGCAGAATCGGAATCCCTGCCGAGAAACCCAGAAATAACATAATCAGGGCACGGCGATCCCAAAATGCCTTAAATGCGGATGCCCAGCCAGTGGCTTGAGTTGTCATTGGTTATTATTTTCCATGAACATGCGTGAATGTGCCTATTCAATCGTGTCTTGCGCCTGCTTGCAAGTTGCTTTATGCAATCAAATAAAATTATTGTTTTGTTTTGTCGATAAAAAACACAAGTTCGCTTGATCTTTGGACCTAAAACTGTATACCTTTAATTACCTAACTTTCGTTTCTTTGTTGGATAGCAATAGTGACCCAAAAACTCGATCAAATGACCGCAACAACTTTATCCTCGACACCAACAAACACGATTACAGCAAAAATCAATTCATTTCCAAGTGCTTTTGAACAGACGGACATCCAGGCAACTCTACTTAAAACCGCATTACATGCACACCAACTGACGCATACGCCAGATTTGGCTGAAATTCCAAGTTCAACCAAACGCATTAAACCACTGAATAATTTTTTAGGACAGGACCGCGCCCGTGCCTCAGTCGAGGCAGGGATTTCTTTACCCTATTCAGGCTATAACATTTTTGCCGTGGGTACGGCTGGTCTTGGTAAACGAACCATGATCAAGCGTTTGCTCCAACAGCACGCCAAAACCATGGCTACCCCTGATGACTGGGTCTATGTCAATAATTTCAAGAACCCAAGACAACCGATTGCTCTGCGCTTCCCAGCGGGACAAGGCAGCAAATTTCAAAATGCCTTGCAGCAGGCATGGCAAATTATCTTAAAGCAGCTGGAACGCCGTTTTAGTGCGGAAACCTATCACAATCGTATTGAACGTATCCGTCAGGATACGGGTGATGTACAGCAACAGGCATTAGTTGAACTGACCAAAGAGGGTGAGGAACTCGATTTAAAATTGATTTCCCGTAATGACAAGCATGTCTTTATTCCAATGCAGTTGAAAGACAATGAATATCATGAACTCACCCAAAATGACCTGAACACATTAACTAGCAAGGAACGTGCTGAAATCAACTCCAATATGCGTTATATGGAGAAAAAACTTGAACGTCTGGGTTTACATCTGGGCGATCTGGAAGATGATGCGCGGGATCAGGTGTCCAGCTTAAACCGTGATATTGCTACCCAGGTGGTGATGCCTCGTATTGAACTGATTTTAAATAAGAACAAAGAGGTTAAAGGTCTCGATATCTATTTAAAGCAGTACGCCGAAGACATTATTGACAACGTTGAGTTGATTTTAGAGCAAGAGGAAGATGACTTTACTCCTGCACTGTTCAACCGCGTACCCTCTCGTTATCAGGCCAATGTGATTATTGCCAATAAACCAAATAGTGGCGCACCCGTTATTTTTGAAGATTTCCCAACACACTACAATTTATTGGGTCATGTGGAGCAACTGACTCACAATGGTACGATCACCACTGATTTCACCCTGATTCGTTCTGGTTCACTGCATCGGGCCAATGGTGGCTTTTTGATGCTGGAAGCGGAACAATTGCTGGAGCAACCTTATGCATGGCAAGGCCTGAAACGTGCCTTAAAATCTGGACAACTCAAGCTTTCTTCACTGGAACATATGCTCACCCTCACAGGCAGTATCTCCATTGAACCCGCTTCCGTTCCACTTGATATTAAAGTGGTTTTACTGGCCGAACCTGAAATTTATTATGAAATTCTGGAAGTGGAACCTGAGCTTGGCAGTGTCTTTAAAATCCGTGCCGACTTTACCGATACATTACAACGTAATGACAGTAACGAACAGGCTTATATGCAGTTAATTGCCGACTATGTTCAGGCAGATAAATTACTTCCGTTTGACCGTTCTGCACTAGCCGCATTGCTTACTGATTCCAGCCGTCAGGCTGAGGATCAAAGCTCTTTATCATTACATGCCTCAACCCTTGGTGACCTGATCCGCGAAGCGCATCACCATGCCTTTAAAGCGGATGACAAGATTGTCACCGACCAGCATGTCAACCAGGCCCTGCACCATCGCCAATATCGCTTAGGCTATTTACGTGAGCTCTACTGGCAAGACCTGTCTCGCGGTACGCAGTTGATTGAAACTTCTGGGCATCGTCTTGGTCAAATCAATGCCCTCTCAGTGATTCATTATGCTGATGTCGAATTTGGATTACCGTCGCGTCTAACAGCTTCTGTATATCAAGGCGGCGGTGATATTTTAGATATTGAACGCAGTGTGGAGCTAGGTGGCTCATTGCATGCCAAAGGTGTATTGCTCATGTCGAGCTTCTTAAAAGCACACTTTGGCCGTGAACAAATCCTGCACTTCTCTGCCGCCTTGGCGTTTGAGCAAAGCTATGGGCAAGTGGATGGTGATAGTGCCACTGTTGCAGAACTTTCTGCGTTAATTTCTGCCATTTGTCAAATTCCAATTGACCAATCATGGGCTATTACAGGCTCGATGAACCAGTTGGGTCAGGTACAGCCAATTGGTGGAGTGAATGCCAAAATTGAGGGCTTCTTCGATGCCTGTAAGTTGCAAGGCTTTACAGGCAAACAAGGGGTGATTATTCCACGCCAGAACATGCAGCACCTGATGCTCCGTCAGGATGTGATTGAAGCGGTACAAACTGGTCAGTTCCATGTCCATGCGATTGACACTATTGATCAGGCGCTGGAAATTCTGATGGCCCGTCCAGTTGGCACCCTCGATAAAAAAGGTCGATACAGCAAAAACTCCATTTATGCTGCAGTGATGGAACAGTTGGAATATTGGCAAGCCATTGAGGATGGTGAAGCCGTTGAAACGGAACAGCCCAAGAAAAAGAAAAAACGTAAGAAAAGCAAAAAGGATGAAATGGAAGCCAAAGCCGCGGATGAAACTGTAGTCGAAGTTGAAACTCTCAATACCTTAGCTAAAAAACGTAAATAATCCATAAAAAAAGCCATGCTCTCTCAAGCATGGCTTTTTGGTTTTATTGATCAGTTCAAGCAACGCCCTGCAAAGAGCGACCACCAGGTAACTGCACAAAGTATTGTTTCAATGCATCAATACAGCGCTGTACTTTCATTGGATACTGTTCACGCTTGGAGGTTAAGGCATGCAAGGTATAGGCAGGCATGTGCCAGTCAGGCAACACCTCAACCAGTGTGCCATTAATCAGCTCTTTCTGGATGTCCATGTATAAAATACGTGCCAGCCCAAGACATCCAGTGTGACAAGGCTGGAATGACATGCAGCGCACCCAGCTCAGGCGTGGTTGCAATACGCAAATCTCCCACCAGATCATCACGCAATTCGTTAATACGGATTTTGCCACGTTCTGCTGCTGCCAGCATTTCCTGACAGCTTAAAAAGAATGCCTGACCCGCCTCGGTGAGGCTGAGTTTTCGGGTTGAACGATGAAGTAAGGTGACATCCATTTCTTGTTCTAAAGATCGGATTTGTTGACTGACCGCACTGGTTGTGATGCCCAGTTCTCTCGCTGCACCGCTAAAAGAATTTTTTTCTACAACGCAAGCAAAGACCCCCATTGCACGCAATTGATCTAACATAGACTTCCCTCGTAATTTATTAATATGCTTATTGTTCTAATAAAAGCAAAGGAGCTTATTATACAGAGAAGTCTACTTGTAAACTAGAGATTATTAACAATTTGTTGAAAATGTGTTAAAGGGGATAGATTAATTCGGTAAAACAGTCGCTGGATTCACAGGTTTACCATCCAGACGAACCTGAAACTCCAGCATCACACGGTTAGCACCAGAAGAGCCCATCTCCGCGATTTTTTGTCCTGCCGTGACATTGTCCCCACTCTTCACCAGCATCTTGCTGTTATGGGCGTATGCTGTGATGTAACCGTCAATATGCTTGATCAGCACCAAGTTTCCATATTCTTTCAGACCATCCGCAGCATAAACCACCTGACCATTTGCAGCGGCAAATACAGGATCTCCCTCATTTCCACCATAGCGAATGCCTTTCACATTACCTGTGAGATTGAAACCCTGAATGACCGCACCATTTGATGGTTTTACCCAACGCAGGCTGGATGCCAGAGTTGAAGAAGATGGGTTTAGGGGAGCCACTGGAACAACAGGCTGAGTTCTAGGAACCACAGGTTGCGGTTTTGGAACCACTGGCTGTTGTGCTGGCAAATTAATGCTCTGGCGCTGGATTGGAGCCGCCTGGGTAATCACCTGGGTTGAGGTGGTACGTTGCGCTACAGAGCCCTTTAAGCGTAGAGACTGGTTGACATAGATGCGGTACGGCGCCGCAATGTCATTCAATGCGGCAATATCCAGATAATTCAGGCCATAACGATTTGCGATTCCGCTCAAGGTGTCGCCTGAACGCACTGTATAGTAATTTGGTGCCTGCACATTGCGAACGCCACCATTCACCTGCGGTTTAGATGCACAACCAGTAACCGCCGCTGTGAGTGTTACCACCGTAGACAGCACGATTGTTTTCATCATTTTTTGTGATAGAAAAATCGAACCATGATTTAAGTGCATCTTCGCCCTCATCGAAAAAACCTTAACTTATTTGCGCCTAAGAGTACCAAAAAAGTGAGAAAAAACGAGTTCTCACTTTCCATATTCACAAAGTTATAACATTTAGGTGCTTATTCAGGTCCATTCACATAGCTATGTAGATTGTCCAGTACCGCATAATTGGTCGCATCCATCTGAATTGGGGTGATGCTGACATAGCCATTCGACACCGCAAAAAAATCAGACTGGATATGGCTGGAAGCCGACTGTGGATCAGTCACCGCCTCTCCAGCAAGCCCAATCCAGTACACCTGACGACCACGCGGATCAACATGGCTGCTGATTGGCTTGGACTGCGCACGGCGTCCCTGATAAGTCACCTGTGCCCCCTTGATCTGCTCAACATCGGGAATGTTAATATTAAAGATATGACGCGGTGGCAACACAGGCAGCCCTTTGGCAATGAAGTCATGTACCCATTGTGCCGCTTGCGCATAATGCTGCGGATGTTCATAGCAACGTACATTTGCACCCGCCAAAGACACGGCAATTGCTGGATGTTTCATCAATCTTCCCTCAAATGCAGCCCCAACCGTACCTGAATATAGAACATCATCGCCCAGATTGGCGCCACTGTTGATTCCACTCACCACAAGGTCAAACTCGAAATCAAACAGGCCATTCATGGATAAGTATACACAGTCCGCAGGTGTGCCATTGACAGCCCAGACATCTTCAGAAATGGGGATGGGACGTAAGGGCCGATCCAGGGTTAAGGCGCTTGAATAACCACTACGCTCACTTTCAGGGGCAACCACCACCACCCGCCCCAAAGGTTTTAACGCCTGCGCCAAGGCTTGCAGTCCAGGTGCAAACACACCATCATCATTTGCGATTAAGATATTCACTAAGGTTCTGTCTCTTCAAAAATTACTGTGCAGTTTTTTCAATTGAAATATTCATTGAATTATATATATTTATATCTTCATAGTATGAGAAATTTATGCAGCCATGAGACATTTATCCAGTTTTGTTCGAGTTTTAACGGTTAGTTTCACATTTCTTGTGGCACCAGCAGTTTTTGCTGACGCAGCTTCAGTAAAAGAAGCGGATGCATTGATTAAGGATGATATTGCCAATGCACAAGTGCTGATTGAGATGTGTCCTAACCTGATCGGTAAGAATGCAAAATTTGACCAGAATATCAAAAAAATGGTGGATTCTTATTTGGGTAGTTACTCAGACAAGTCTGCTTCGCTTGAAAACCTGCAAAAAGATGCTGAATTCAACACTTTACTAAAAGATGCCCGTCAAGCTGCCACAGAGGTTGATAAGGCTGAACAGAAAGCGGTATGTGAAGAGGTATTGAATTTTGAGGGCTAAACAGGCCATTCAGACCTTAAAATGGTTTTAGATATTGATATTTAAAACCACAGTTTCTCCATATTCCCTACAGCAAACATACAAATTTTTATCTGTTTTTATGCTATAAATTTTTCAAATTCTTTAAGTCTTGTTTTGAGTTTGATTTCTTATGAAGAAAAATGTTGTAAAAACACTAGGTTTATCATTCCTCATCGCTGCCAGCACCTTTGTTCCTACCGCATTTGCAGCAGACAAACAGCCTGAAACTGAAAAGATTGAAGTCACCCCAACGTCTGATGAAATTTCCCCACAGGAACTTGCAGTCATTTATGTATTGTCTGAAACCTGCCCAACTCTAATTGGTAAGGATTTAAAGTTCAACAAGGCCTACGATACACTGGTCAAGTCCTATTTATCCAATGAAAAAAATGCGGTTGAGATTCTCAGCAAACGCATGCAAACCAAGGAATATAAGCAACCCTTGAAAGAAGCCCGTGACATTGCCAAGGCAGCCTCGGACGAAGATAACCGTCAAATCTGTAATGATGTCCGTAATTATTATTCCAAGTAACCGATTTGCTACAATAGCATGATAAAAAGCCGACTTCGCCCATAGCAGTCGGCTTTGCTTTGTCCTAAAATGCTAGGCTCTTCTGCTTCATACAAGATATTGGAACCACCTAGAATGACTCAAAAAAGCGCTCTTGCTGCATTACTACTTTTGCCAAGCTTTTCATATGCAGCAACTGTCCTATCTGCTCCACCAGAATTAAATAATAAATCCTATGTGCTCATGGATTATGAGACAGGACAGATTCTCGCTGCCAAAAATGAAAATGAAAAACTTGCACCCGCTTCTATGACAAAAATGATGACAAGCTACATCATAGAGCAGAAACTTTTAAAGGGTGAATTGACTGAAGATGAACAGGTGCGGATGAATGAATCTGCATGGTGCCGTGGTAGCAGCACTGAATCCTGTATGTATGTTCCATTAAATGGCACAGCAACCGTATTAGAGATGTTGCGTGGTATTATTATCCAGTCAGGAAATGATGCCTCTAAAGCGATGGCTGAACACATTGCAGGCAATGAAGGTACATTTGCCCATATGATGAACCAAGAAGCAAAACGTGTTGGTATGGTGAATACACATTTCATCAATTCAACAGGTATGCCTGCTGAAGGTCATTATTCAACAGCTAAAGATATGGCTGTTCTTGCTCAGCACATTATCAAAGATAGCTCTAAATACTACCCAATCTATTCTGAAAAAGAATTTACCTTTAATGGTATCAAGCAAGGCAACCGTAATGCCCTGCTTTACACTGACCCAAGTGTTGATGGCCTCAAGACAGGACATACCGAAGAAGCGGGTTACTGCCTCACTACCTCAAGCAAACGTGGTCCAATGCGCTTGATTTCCGTGATCTTTGGTACTCCAAGCATGAATGAGCGTGCCAGCCAGACACGTACCCTTTTAGCGTGGGGTTTTGCAAACTTTGAAACGGCTAATGTACAACCAGCCAATCAAGTTTTAGCAAAAGCAAAAGTTTGGTTTGGTAAAGAAGATGAAGTTCAAATCGGTTTGGCTGAAAACTTCAACGTAACTATGCCTAAAGGTCAAGCTGATAAAATCAAAACTCAAATCGTCGTTCAACCAAAACTGAATGCACCTTTGGCTAAAGGTCAAGTTGTAGGTAAATTAGTTGCAAGTCTTGATGGAAAAGTGATTGCTGAAAAACCACTAGTTGCATTAAAACCTGTTGAAGAAGCAGGCTTCTTTGCTCGTATAATCGACCATATCAAACAGTTCCTTAGCAACTTATTCTAATTCTTAGAGTAAACAAGCTAATCAAGCATTCATGCTATTTAGTATGAATGCTTTTTTATTTTATAATTCATGCAAATTATTTATTGTATTTTCTCATGGCTAAAAATATTCGTCCTTATTTAGATCATTACCCTGATATTGATACGAGTTGTTATATTGATGAAATGTCAGTAGTCATCGGGGATGTCAAGTTAGCTGAGAATGTTTCAGTTTGGCCTTTTGCCGTTATTCGCGGTGATGTCAATTCAATTCAGATTGGTAGAAATAGTAATGTACAAGATCATTGTATGTTACATGTCAGTCATAAAAATCAATCCAAACCAAATGGTTCACCTTTAGTAATTGGTGATGATGTGACTGTAGGTCATCATGTGACCTTACATGGTTGTACTATTGGCAATCGTGTCTTGATCGGTATTAATACCGTTGTTTTAGATGACGTGATTATTGAAGATGATGTCATGATTGGTGCTGGTAGTCTTGTGCCGCCACGTAAAGTCTTAAAAAGTGGTTATTTGTATGTGGGTAGCCCAGTCCAGCAAGTCCGCCCTCTCACAGATAAAGAAAAAGCATTTTTACCTTATTCAGCGCAAAATTATGTAAAAGTGAAGAATGATTATAAACAAAACTAATTTATTAATTCTGTTTATAATATTAACGAAAACCACGGATGATTATGAATAGAACAACAATATATTTGGGTTTATCTATATTAACGATTAATATCTTAACTTCATGCTCTCACTATAAATCTGATAGTGAAATCATGAGTACCGATTCTCATTATGCAACAACTGAAGTAGCTTCATTGAGTTTCATAGCAAGTGATTTAAAGCATCATCAAATTTTTACTAATAATTTAAATAAATGCCCAGCCTATACATCTCCATCTCAACAAACTCCTCTATCAAATTCATACAGAGATATAATATCTACTTGTGAAAACAATAAATTTAAATGCTATCAATCTTGTGTGGAAAGTGATGCTGTGGCCTGTTATTTAGTGGCGTTATCATTACAAGAAGCAAATTATAAACTTCCAGCCGAACAAGTATTTCAAAGAAGTTGTGAGTTAGGCATCGCCTCTGGTTGTACCAATAGGGCTGCTGGAATGTTGGACTACAAAAAACACTTAACCACTGAACAAAAGAAGTGTATTTTTTCAACATTTGAGAAAACTTGTGACTGGCGCGATCCTTGGGGGTGCACCATGTTTGCAGACCAATTAATTTCTGAGGAAAATACTGAACCTAATTATAAAAAAGCTTTAAATGTTCTCAATTATAGTTGTAAATATGGTGATACTGATCCAGCATACCAATCGGCAAAGAAACTACGAAAATTTATTAATAGTAAAATTAAACCTGATTAAAGCAGTTAGTGGCTAAATCTATGATTCAGCCACCATAGCCAAAAACTCTCAAATTTTGTAGAATACGTTTTTTAAAATCATGGTGCTTTCTATGACCGCTTGGACACCTCATGTCACAGTCGCCACTGTAGTTGAAAAAGACGGACGTTTTCTGTTTGTTGAAGAACACAGCGAAGGCTTTGTACATACCGTGTTTAATCAACCTGCTGGTCATGTCGAATGCGGTGAAACGATTATTGAAGCAGCGATCCGTGAAACCTTAGAAGAAACAGGTCATCATGTAGAAATAGATCATTTGCTTGGTATCTATACCTATACCCCTCCCATGTTTCCAGATCGCACATATTATCGTTTTTGCTTCTTGGCACATGTCACCTCGGTTGAGGGAAATGCACAACTAGATACCGATATTGTCGGTGCAGTTTGGATGAGTTTAGAAGAGCTGCAAGAATCCGCTCGTGCGCGAAGCCCATTAGTTTTAAAAGTAATTGAAGATGCCCTCGCTGGTAAGAAATATCCTTTATCGCTTATTTATGAGCACCCTTTCTCTCCCTCATTAACTTCTCATTTGGATGCTTAATTAGATGCAACAACGTGTCATCGTCGGTATGTCTGGTGGTGTAGACTCCTCTGTTTCTGCCGCATTATTACTTCAACAAGGATATCAAGTTGAAGGTCTTTTCATGAAAAACTGGGAAGAAGATGATGGTACGGAATACTGCACAGCCCTTGAAGATTTAGCAGATGCTCAAGCCGTTGCAGACAAGATTGGAATTAAACTGCACACCGCAAACTTTGCCATGGAATATTGGGATCGTGTGTTTGAGCATTTCTTAGCTGAATATGCTGCAGGTCGTACTCCAAACCCAGATATTCTATGTAATAAAGAGATTAAGTTCCGTGCGTTCCTCGACCATGCTATGACTTTGGGTGCAGATTTTATTGCAACAGGTCATTATGCGCGTCGTGGTGTAAGCACACAAAACTCTCGTGGTGAAACCTATGCACCATTACTACGTGGTGTAGATAATAATAAAGATCAAACTTATTTTTTACACGCTGTTCATGGTCGTGAAATCAATAAGACGCTGTTCCCTGTCGGTGAAATTGAAAAGCCTGAAGTTCGTCGCATTGCTGAACAACTTGATTTAGCAACAGCGAAGAAAAAGGACTCAACTGGTATTTGCTTTATTGGTGAACGTCGATTTACAGACTTCCTCAAACAATATCTTCCTGCTCAAGCTGGAAAAATTGTCTTAGACAACGGCAAAGAAGTTGGTGAACATCACGGCTTAATGTACTATACGCTCGGTCAACGCGGTGGCATCGGTATCGGTGGTATGAAAGGTGCGCAAGAAGGTGCATGGTTCGTACTTCACAAAGACATTGCCAACAATCGTCTCGTCATTGGACAAGGTCATGAGCATCCACTTATGCAAAGTAAACAGCTTTGGAGTGAAGCGATTGATTGGGTTGCGGGTGAACAAGAAATCCCAACCACGGGTTTCCGATGCACAGCAAAAACTCGTTATCGTCAGCCTGACCAAGCGTGTACAATTTATCATGATGAACATACAGAAAATGGTATTCGAGTTGAGTTTGATGAACCACAACGTGCTGTAACTCCAGGGCAAAGTGTGGTGTTTTACTCAGGAGAGGTATGCTTAGGCGGTGGTGTCATTCACCATACTGATGCACCTCAACCAGATTTTATTTAAGGATATTGGAATCGAAGCATGGCGGAGTTACCCTTTCAGCACACCCAAGCGTTGAATGTAAGACAAAACCGTGCTTTAGCATTGGCTGCTGTCTTCCAAGCAACTCAGCTCACGCATATGACTGCGATGGCGGGACAGCAGAGTATTGGAGATAGTGGTAATTTTTATTTTGAACTACTGATCAAAGCCAGTTTAAATATTCGCCCAGCGACCAACAATGCGACTCAAACTTTAGATTTTTTTAATCAACTTGCAGATATCTCTCTTGGTTTAAAATCATTAGAAAGTTGTATAACTCAACCTTTTAATACTGCTCCTAAATCTCGTATTCCGAAAATGTCGACAGCTAAACTTCCCATGTCCTATGCTATGGCATTATTGCAGTTGGAAAAGAAAGTGTATAGCAATCCTGAATACGTCAAAATTATCGAAACGGCTCAACAAAAAATCCTAAAACAGTTGTCTTTTTTCGATAATAACTATTTGCACCCAAGTATTATTGCCAATTTAGCTCAGACCTATGTTGAAACTGCTGGGCAAATCAATCCGCGCATTTTAGTCCGTGGTAATGCTGAAGCGTTTAAAGATATGAATCATACAAATCGAATCCGTGCTTGCCTTTTTACAGGTCTACAGCTTGCGCATTTGTGGCGACAACTCGGTGGTAGCTCTTGGAGTATGATCTTTAATAAACGTAAGCTTTTACAAGATATTCAAGCTCTCGCTCGTTTGCAGTATCAGGTGGTATAAACCGATGCTAAGACGAATTTATTTTTATGTTTATTCCAAAATTAAGGAATCTGTATGAATGCTTTAACCGCACTCTCACCACTTGATGGACGTTATGCAAGCAAATGCGATGCGTTACGCCCTTTTTTGTCTGAGTTTGGTTTAATCCACGCTCGTGTCACGGTTGAAGTGCGTTGGTTACAAGCACTTGCAAATCGTGCAGAAATTATTGAAGTTCCTGCTTTTTCTGCTGAAACAAATGCAGCATTGGATGCGATCGTAACCAATTTTTCTGAAGAAGATGCGAATCGTATTAAAGAAATCGAGCGTACGACAAACCACGATGTAAAAGCAGTTGAATACTTCCTTAAAGAAAAAATTGCGAATATTGATGAGCTACAAAATGCGGGCGAATTTATTCACTTTGCATGTACCTCTGAAGACATCAACAACTTATCTCATGCATTAATGCTTAAAAATGGTCGTGAAGTTTTAGTTTCAAGTATGAAACAAATTCTGAATGCGATTTCTGCTTTGGCTATCACACACGCTGAGCAACCAATGTTGTCTCGTACACATGGTCAAACTGCAAGCCCGACTACGTTAGGTAAAGAGATGGCAAACGTTGCTTATCGTTTAGCGCGCCAAATCAAGCAATTTGAAAATGTTGAATTATTGGGCAAAATCAATGGTGCTGTCGGTAACTACAATGCTCACCTATCTGCTTACCCAGAAATTGACTGGGCTGCACATGCTCAAGCATTTGTTGAATCTTTAGGTTTAGCATTTAACCCATACACCACACAAATTGAGCCACATGACTATATGGCTGAATTGTTCGATGCATTACGTCGTTATAACACCATCCTGATCGACTTTAACCGTGATGTTTGGGGCTATATCTCACTGGGTTACTTCAAACAAAAATTGAAAGATGGTGAAGTTGGTTCATCAACCATGCCTCATAAAGTAAACCCAATTGACTTCGAAAATTCTGAAGGTAACTTAGGTATCGCAAATGCGGTATTGGGTCATCTTGGTGAAAAACTTCCTGTTTCTCGTTGGCAGCGAGACTTAACTGACTCAACTGTTCTTCGTAACATGGGGGTTGGTTTTGCACAAAGCTTGATTGCTTTTGATGCTTGCTTAAAAGGTATTGGTAAACTTGAGTTGAATGCGAACCGTTTAAATGAAGATTTAGACCAAGCACAAGAGGTTCTTGCAGAACCGATCCAAACAGTAATGCGCCGTTACAATGTTGAAAAACCTTACGAAAAACTAAAAGCATTGACTCGTGGTCAAGCAATGACACGTGAAATGATGGTGAACTTCGTTAATGGTGATGAACTTCTTCAAGTTCCAGCTGATGAACGTGCTCGTTTAGCAGAGCTTACACCTGCTACATATACAGGTAATGCAGCTGAACAAGCGAAACAAATTAATGATCTAATTAGCAAAATCTAAGTTTTGTTGATAAAAAAGCAAAGCCTCGGCTTTGCTTTTTTATGCGCTAACATCTTAATTTCTATATTTTTTAATTGATATTTTTGAAAAAATAAACCAACAATCTGTTTAATTTAGCTTACTCAAAAATTGCAAATCACGTTTTTTAGCTTCAATGATAGAACATTTATTAAATTTTGAAATTCACGCACATAAAATGACTAACAATACTGTGATAAGCAATATTTTACATATTTTAAGAAAACGAGGTTTTAAAAAAAGCCTCCGAGGAGGCTTTTCAGTTTAGAAGAAATTAATCACCTGTATAACCTTTTAATTTTAAACGTGCAGCATGTAACAATGGCTCTGTATAACCCGATGGTTGCTCAGCGCCTTTGAAGATCAGGTCAGAAGCTGCCTGGAATGCGATACCATCAAACTTAGGTGCCATTGGTGTATAAAGTGGATCATTGGCATTTTGCTGATCAACAATCACTGCCATGCGCTTCAACACTTCTTCAACCTGTTCGCGTGTTACAATCCCGTGACGTAACCAGTTCGCAACATGTTGAGAGGAAATACGTAATGTTGCACGGTCTTCCATCAAACCAACGTTGTTGATGTCTGGAACTTTAGAACAACCTACGCCTAGGTCAACCCAACGAACGACATAACCCAGAATACCTTGACAGTTATTTTCAAGTTCGTTGTTAATTTCTTCAGCAGTCCAGTTGGTTTCTGGAGCAAAAGGAGGTGTTAACAAGTCATCCAGAGACAACATATCTTCATTAGCCAACTCATCCTGACGTGCTTTCACGTTGATTTGATGGTAATGCAATGCATGAAGTACCGCACCTGTTGGAGATGGAACCCATGCACAAGATGCACCTGCATTTGGATGTGCAGTTTTAGTCGCCAACATATCTTTCATGCTGTCTGGTTTTGGCCACATGCCTTTACCAATTTGTGCCTTACCTTGTAGGCCACATGCCAAACCAATCGCAACGTTACGATTTTCGTAAGAAGCAATCCATTTCTGAGCTTTAACAGCTTCTTTACGGACCATTGGCGCTGCTTCCATAGAGGTATGGATTTCATCACCCGTACGATCCATAAAACCAGTGTTAATGAAAATCGTACGGTCTTTTGCAGCAGCAATACAGTTTTTCAAATTAACTGAAGTACGACGTTCTTCGTCCATAATCCCGATTTTAAGCGTCTTCGCTGTCAAGCCAAGTGCCTGTTCCGCACGCTCAAACAATTCAACTGCGAATGCAACTTCTTCTGGGCCATGCATTTTTGGCTTAACGATATACATAGAACCTTTACGAGAGTTCTTATTTTCGTTTTCGCCACGAATATCTGAAATTGTAAGTAATGGAGTAACTAATGCATCCATAATACCTTCAAATACTTCTTCACCTTCTACAAGGATCGCTGGGTTAGTCATTAAATGACCAACATTACGAAGAAGCATCAACGAACGACCATGTAAAGTTGTAGTGCCACCAATCAGGTTTTGAACAGTACGGTCTTTGTTTAAGGCACGTGTAATGGTTTTACCATTTTTCTCGATAGACTCTTGTAAGTCACCTTTCATCAAGCCCAACCAGTTACGGTAGCCTTCAACTTTCTCTTCAGCATCAACCGCCGCAACAGAATCTTCCAAATCCTGAATGGTTGTGATTGCCGCTTCAAGGGTTAAATCTTTCACGCCAGCAGCATCAGTTTTACCCACTGGGCTGTTTGCATCAATATCAATGATAACGTGCAGGCCGTTATTTAATAAAACGATTTCAGTTGGGTTTGCGGCTTCACCATTGAAACCAACAAATTGAGCTTCATGCGCCAAAGAAGTAGTCGAACCATCTTTTAAAGTCACAACTAGACGATTGTGATCAACCGCATATTGAGTTGCATCAGCGTGTGAGCCTTGTGCCAACGGGAAAGTCTGGTTTAAGAAATCTTTAGCGAATGCAATAACCTTGTCACCACGAACTGGGTTATAGCCTTTACCTTTTTCCGCACCATTTTCTTCAGAAATTACATCTGTACCATACAGTGCATCGTACAAAGAACCCCAACGTGCATTGGCTGCGTTTAAGCAATAACGTGCATTACGTACTGGTACAACTAGCTGTGGACCTGCCAATAAAGCAATTTCTTCATCTACATTTTCAGTTGTAACTTTAAAGTCAGCAACTTCTGGTTCCAGATAACCAATTTCAGTCAGGAATGCTTTATAGGCATTCAATTCAAATTTATTATTGCGGTGCCATTCATCAATCTTGGCTTGTAGTTCATCACGCTTAGCCAATAATGCCTTGTTTTTTGGGCTAAGATCGACAACGACTTGCTCGAAGTTTTTCCAGTAAGTTTCACTATCTAAACCAGATCCTGGTAAAGCTTCATTTTCGATGAAATCGTAAAGTTCTTTAGCAATCGCTAGCTTGCCTTGTTGAATACGTACAGTCATTGTCTTTCCTGATGGTGCTAACTTTTTATAACAAGATTCCTAGTATACCGATTTATACTAGCCTGAATAGTAATATCACATTCCTAAATAGTAAGCATTTTCTCTATAAGACGTATTGACAAGCGCAATTTTATCTCTTTATCAAAAAATCAAA